>DASVVH010000174.1:0-3489 GCA_036386615.1 Ardenticatenaceae bacterium | reverse complement strand
ATCCAGATGAGGTTGAGCGCGGCAATGGCGGCAACGAGGAAGAGGAGGGTGAACCAGAGCGCGTTGCCGCCGCGCAGCCGCTCCCACGCCACGTTGTCGAGGAATTTACCCATCGCCCAGCCCGCCAGGGTAATGACCGGGAAAGCCATGTGGACGAGGAGCCAGGGCATCTTCTCGCCCGCGTAGGAGAAGATGACGAAAGCCCCAAAGAACCACCAGAGGTTGAACCAGGGCCAGAGCGCCCGCGTGTTCAGGTGGTGCGGCTCTCCTACTTCCGGCGAAATCGTGCCGTTGCGACGGCGCGCGAGCACGATAGCCGCGCCCCCCAGCCCCAGCAGCAGGGGCAAGAACTCGTAGAGGGGCAGGAGCATCGAGTAGTAGTACCAGGGCTGCTCGCCGCGCTGAACCTCGTGCTGCTCGATCCAGTAGCCGAGCGCGCCAATCATGCCGCTTCCGACGCCGTGAAGGTTGGTCAGGAAGGTGGTGTGGAAGAGCAGAAAGATGGTGTAGAAGATGGTCAGCACGACTAGGAACTTGCGCCAACTCCAGAGACGCGCGGCGAGGCCAAAGCCTGCCAGCCCCAGCAGCAGCGCGGTGAGGTAGGCCCGAATCTTGTAGGTGGTGGGCCAGGTGGCGGCACTGTTGAAGACGCTGGTCTCGGAGTTGCCGCCGACGGTGCCAGGGTCCAGGTTCGGCAGCGCGAGGCCCAGCGCCTCGTTGAGGCGCGTGGGCAGGTGCAGGACGAGCGCGGTGGCGTGCGGCAGCAGCAGCGCGCCCAGCAGCACGAGGATGTGCCACTCGCGGGCCTCGCGCAACGGAACCCGCGGGCCGAGGCGGCCAATGCGCCGCAACAGGAGCACAAGCGCGAGAAAGGTCCAGAAGATGAAGGCGAAGAGAAAGGAAATCTCCTTCTGGCTGAAGAGGAGCGCCCAGCCCGCCGTCATCACGTAGAGGTGGAAGTCCTCGCCGCCCTCCAGGTATTTGTAGAGGCCGTAGACGATGATAGCCGTCCAGGTGAGGGCAAAAATGTCCTCGCGGATGAAACGGCTGTAGTAGAGGATGGACGGCGAGATGAGCACCAGGAAGGAGGTGAAGAGCGCGCCCTTCTCACCGAGCCAGCTACGGTACTTCCAGGGGAGCCACGCCGTGACGACGCCGAGGATGGCGGGCCAGAGCCGGGCGGTGAAGTCCGAATCCCCGAATAGCCAGTAGCCGAGCGCGGTCAGGTGGAAGAGGACCGGGCCGTGCATCAGCGGCTCGTGAATGTAGCGGCCCTGGTCGTAGAGGTAGTACGAGTAGACGGCGTGAAGGCTCTCGTCGTGGTGCAGCGCGCGCGAGCCGAGGTCCCAGAAGCGGCTGACGACGGTCAGCAGCAGGATGGCCCCTAGTACAAGCGTTGCCCGGTCCAAAGTGACGAAGCTGGCAAGCGGCCTGTCGAGCCAGTCAGTACGGCGAATGGGTATAGTCGTTACGGGTTGTTCGATTTCCATCATCCCTACGTCTTCTTCAGGAAATTACGGTTCTAAGGTTCGAGCGGGTAGCCGAGGACGCGATGGTTCTCGCTATCCGCTACCCACAAGCTGTCGCTCTCTTCATCCCACGTAAGGCCGAGCGGCAGGTTCAGCCCATTGGCATCGCTGCCGAACTGGCCCCAGACGCGCTGCACCTCGCCCGACGTATCGAACTCCACGACGCGATAGCCTTCGGGGTCCGTAATCCAGACCCGCTCGTCGCTGGCGGCGATGTACGGCTTGTTGGTGATGCTCTGCCCGGACCACGCGCGGACGGGGAACTGCACGAGCGGCGTGAAATCGGGACTGAAGCTCTGAACGCGGCGATTCCAGGTGTCCGCCACCCAGATGGTGCCGTCCGGGCTGACCGCGACTCCCACTGGCTCCGCGAACTGCCCCGCCTCTGCCCCTGAGCCGCCGAACTGGTCGAGGAAGTTGCCCTCGGCGTCGAACTTCTGCACGCGCTTATTGCCCGTATCCGTCACGTAGACGTTGCCTTCGCTGTCCACCGCCACGTCGCGCGGCCCCCAGAAGGTGCCACCATCTCCCAGCACGCCGCCCGTCTCCGCGAAGGTGCCCCAGACGTGCAGCACCTCGCCCTCCGCCGTCAGGTGCTGGATGCGGTGGTTCCATGTGTCCGCAACGTAGAGCGTGCCATCCGGCGCGGCGGCGACGCCCCAGGGTTCGTTGAACTGCCCTTCTCCTGTTCCGAAGCTGCCGAACTCGCTCACCAGTGAGCCGTCCGGCTGCATCACGCGAATGCGGTGGTTGCCCGTGTCCGCGACAGCGAGGTTGCCATCCGGCAGGACGGTCACGTTCTTGGGCGACAGGAACTCGCCCGCCTGTCCTACTATCGTCGTCGCGGGCAGTTGGACCGTCACATCCGCGTAAGGGTCTTGCGTCAGCGAGGGGTCCAGCGTGGCGACGGTCAGGCCGTACTGCCATACCTCGCTCGCCACTTCCGGCTTGACGTAGACCACGAAATCATAGCGCCCCAGCTCATTAGCGACGCGGCGATTCACGAGGAAGTCCAGGAACTCGGCGCGCGCTTGCGGCTGCCCCGCCAAGCGCCACAGGTTACTGACGACATTGAGCACGTTGCGCGGCTGCTCCTCGCCATAGGAGAAGCGCACCTGCGCCGGGTCGTTGGGGTCGGCCTCGGTGACAGGCGCGCGCAGCAGGTTCTTGTAATCTTCAGGAAAATTCGGGCGCATCGAGTAGTGGTGGCGGATGTAGCCCGGCACGAGCGGCTTGACGAGGTTTTCCTGGTCCAGCCCCGCCAGCACGACGGAGGCCCCGCGCACCGAATCGGCGAAGCCGGAGGGGTTTTCCGCGTAGTAGAACTTGTTGGGGTAGTCCCGCAGGTACCACTCGAAGGGCCACAGCACGGAGCTATCATAGGCGATAGCGAGATTCTTCCCCCCGACAGTCTGCTCACTTATGGTCTCAATCTCGCGCATGACCATCGGCACGTCGGGCGAGGTCTGCGTGTAGATGAGCGGCTCGTTGGGCACGTCGCCGTTGCGGAACGAGGCGATGACCGCGAAGCGAACACTCGCCAGCGCCATCAGCGCCGTCAACGTAAGGATGGCTACCTGTCCTGCACCCTCCCGGCCCACGCGCTCCCGCGAGCGCACGAGGCCGTAGGCCGCGCCCCCTAAAAAGAGCAGCGACAGCAGCCAGCGCGTCGAGATTGCCAGCGATTCCTGGTCCGTGCCGCGCAGGGGCCACTGTGCCACCAGCGCCATCCACAGAATCGAGAGCGTGGCGATGAGCAGGATGGTAAAGAGCAGCGCGAAGGCTAGGCTCGCGGCGGAGCGAAGGCGCGCCGTATCCACTCGCTCCAGGAACTTATCCATCGCCCAGCCCGCCAGGAAGATGAGTGGCAGGGCGATGTGAACCAACAGCCAGGGCATCTTCTCCCCCGCGTAGGTGAGCAGGAAGAAGCTCCCCAGGAACCACCACAGGTTGAACCAGG
>DASVVH010000173.1:0-7212 GCA_036386615.1 Ardenticatenaceae bacterium | reverse complement strand
GTCATCCGCCAGCAAAACTCGAATTGCCATGCTGCCTCCTAATTAGGCGTCTAAGACGCTTAACGAATTGTACGGGGTAGGCATGGCGTGTTCAATCGGACCTTTGTCTTAGCGGGGGCAGAATCTACTACTCTAGATGGGTTATAAAGGTGGCCTATAGGTACTAGACGGGGTGCGGGAGATGTGAGATAGGCAGGATACGGGATACGGGATACGAGATAACAGCTAACGGATTTTCACCACAAAGGCACAAAGAACACAAAGAACGACCACAAAGAATTGTGTCGTTCTTCAGAAATTCCTTTGCATCTTTGCGTCTTTGCGTTATGCCGTAAGTCGTTGGCGGTCGTCGGTCGTCGGTCGTCGGTCGTCAGCCCGTGGGGATTTCGCGGAGCGTGGAGCCGTCGGACTGGAAGAGGAGCACGTCACCGTCGCCGTAGCCCGCGTGGTTGAGGCCGATGATTAAGGTCTCGCTGCCGTCGTCGTGGGTGATGGTCTTGCGGGCGGGGCGGTGCATGTGCCCGGCGAGGTGGAGGCGGGGGCGGAGCGCGTGCAGCAGGGCGCGAGACTGCGGGTTGCCGAAGTAGCCGAAGAGACCCTGCGGCCAATTGTGGGTGAGCAGGATGTCTACGGGGGCTTGGGCCAGCAGGCGCTCTACGTCCGGCTTGCGGAAGTAGGTCGGCTCCTTGAGGGTGCCCTTCTTGACCGGCCAGTCGGCGGGAATGGGCTGCTCGTAGCGTTTGGGGCTGTGGATGCCACTCAGCCCCGCGATGCGAAGGCCACCACGCTCCACGACGCTGGCGCGGCCCAGGTAGTGAATGCCTGGAAGAATCTCGCCGCCCTCCTGCATGGTTTCGAGCCAGATGTACGGCTCGTGGTTGCCGCCGATGAAGAGGACGTCGGCGGGGTAGCGTAGCTCGCCATTCAGGACGTGGTGAAAGTCGCCGACGCCGCGACGGTTGGGGTGAGGCGGCATCTTGAGCAGATCGCTCTCGTCACGCACTGGCTCGAAGTCGCCAATCTGGAGGATAAAGGCGAGAGGCGCGTCGAGGCCGCGCGTCACCTGATTCAGCCGTTCGATGAGCAGGGCGTGGTGCCCGTGAATATCGCCAGCCGCCGCGAAGTAGAAGGGTTCCATAGAGGGTGCTCATATGAGATGTGAGATGTGAGATGTGAGATGCGGGATATGGAATAACGGCATGACGCCGCGATGTGGTGGAACCGATAAAGGTGCCGAAGTCGGATTATGTGAAGCAAAGCCTACAAAAGCCTACATTCCAGAGCGATAGATGTAGGCTTTTGTTGACATAAAGTCGAGCATTGGCAGCACGTCACGTCTGTACGCCTTTGACGCCGTGCCTCGTCCAGAGGCGCGTGCCACTCAGCATCTCATATCTCATATCCCATATCTCACATCTCGTATCTCGTATCCCGCATCCTGCATTCCGTGAGGTGATAAAGCCAGAGGCGGAGCGCTTGGCTCCGCCTCTGGTTGTTTGAGGATTGATGGATTATCAGTAGTGGGTGACGACGGTGGTGCCGACGGGTGCCCAGTTGAAGAACCATTCGGCGTCGGAGGTTTTCAGGTTCACACAGCCGTGACTCATGGGCTGGCCGAAGTTGTTGTGCCAGTAGGTGCCATGAATGCCGTAGCCTCTAAAGAAGTACATGGTGTAGGGCACGTCGCGCAGGTAGTAGTAGTCTCCCACCGCATACGAGCCGCCCTGCATGTCCGTGTAGCGGTACTTGACATAAATTTTGTAGGTGCCGATGACGGTGGGCGTTCGCGGCAGCCCCGTTGAGACGATGGCGGAATAGACGGCGGTGTTGCCCTCATAGGCGGTGATGGTCTGGGTGGTAACGTTCACGTCTATCCACTTGGCACCATTGACGCCGGGATTGCTGACACCCGTGCCGGGCGCTGGCGGGGTCGCGCTCCCACCGCCGGGAATGGTGAGCCGCTGCCCGACGTAGATGATGTCGCTGTTCAGGTTGTTGGCAGATTTGATGGCCTGAACAGTGGTGCCGTGCGCGAGGGCGATGCCGTAGAGGGTATCACCTGCCTTCACTGTGTAGGTGGCACCTGTGGATGGGGCCGAGGGCGGATTGCCGCCACTGTTGCCATTTCCGGGAATGGTGAGCGTCTGCCCCGCGTAGACCCAGGCATTCGGCTGAATCCCATTGGCGGAAGCGAGGGCCTGAACGGAGACGCCGTATTCCGCCGCGATGCCGGAGAGGGTTTCGCCGGGCTGAACGGTGTGGGTTGTGGCGGCGGAGGCGGTGCCCACCTGAAAGGCGAACAGCACCGCAAAAAGAAGCGCGGCTAGAAGACGTACACGGGAAACGGCCTGGTTCATGGTCCCTCCTGAGAAGCTGACGATGCGAACTCCGCGTTGCAAGCAGCGTTCCAACGTTGAGCCAAGTATAGCAAGTTGGGGAGTGGAATGTCCATCCCTGATTTCCAGGAAGTTGGGTCAGCCGTATGGCGGAGATTGGGGAAGGAGAAAGGAAGAAGTAAAAAGGAAGAAGTAAAAAGCGGGAAGGGTGGTCAGGGGCAGGCGAGGGGTTGCAGGAGGTGGTCGGCTTGCAGGAGGGTGGTGGTGCTGCCATCCGCAGGGTTCCAGAGTCGAACCTGCCACTCGGTTTCGGTGGGCGATATGTCACGCCCCAACGCGTAAAGGACGCGGTTTTCGCCGCAGGAGAAGGCCCAGGGAATCTCCTCACCCGCGCCAAGCACGGCGACCGCCTGTTGTTCGTTCGGGTTCGCGGGGTCGAGGAGCAGGAGGCGGGAGCCTGCCATCGGCACCCCCGTGCTTCCATTCGACCCAACGACCATGAGCACCTTATCCCCCAGGTGGTTCCCCATCCAGTTATAGATGACCTCGCTACCGAAAGAGAAGGTTTCCTCTTCCCCGGTGGTCAAATCGAGGACGCGAAGGGCAGGTTCCAGCGGCTCGGACGCGGGGGCCGCCGCGCCGGGCTGCGCTGCCGGAACGTAGGTCAGGTAGCGGCCATCGGCGCTGAGGTCAATACCTGTGATGAAGGAACTGCTCAACTCAATGGGACTCTCCATCTCGCCGGAAGCGGGGTCCAGCAGTTCGACTCGCCCTTCTCCCCAACTCATCATCACGATGCGGTCGCTGTCGGCCTGCACGCCGACGGGGTAGACGTTGCCCGGCAGTTCGCCCTCCGGCTCGACGAGAGTCTGCCCCTCGCCATGCAGGATGGTGTAATAGGTGCCACTCGTCGCGCGCGGGTAGATAAAGGCGAGGAGGTCTTGGGCATTATCCGCGCCGGAGGGCCAGAGCGCTTCCATGAAGACATACCCCAGGTTCGGTGGCGAGAGCCAGCGCGCGGTGACACCGGAAGTGGGGTCGTAAAGGAGGAGCCATATCCAGTTGCAGCCCAGTGGTTGATACTGAAGCAGGAAACGGGCGGGGTCGCCGGGGCGGCGCACGAGCGCGCTGATTTGCTGGTCGCCCACCTGGACGAGGGGGGCGGTCGAGCCGTCGGGTTGAAGGGCGAGCAGGGTCTGCGGGGGCGTGGTGTCCAGCAGGTAGGCAATCGTTTCGGCAGGAGGGAGCGCGCTTTCCGGCTCGCTCGGCGGCAGCACCTCGTGAAGTGTGATACGATTGGCGCGCAGGCGCGTGCCCACGTCCAGCCAGTCGCCATCCACCTCAACCGGACCATCGAAGCCTACACAATCGGGGGGAATCTGCGTTCCGTCGGACAGACGAATGTCTGCCCCCGCCGTCTGGACCAGAATCGGCTCGTCCGCGTCGGGCACCTGCGCGTAGAACTCGCCCAGGAGGTCGGGATGAGATTGCCCGCCGGAAGTCTGGAAGGGCACGGCGACGGCTGGGCTGGACGCCTGCTCGTCGAGCGCCCGGACAGCGGCCACGCCGCCCCAGGTGTAGGCGGCGACCTCACGGTCCAGATCGGCTGCGAAGCGCCCCAATCTCTGCTGCAACAGCCTATCCCAGGTCTGCGCTCCCTCCGTGCCGTTGACGATGGCAGCGAGTTTTTCGGGGCCGCCCGTCTCGTAGATGTAGTCGGCGGCGAGCAGGGCGCTGGCCTCGGCGCGGCTGGGGTTCTGAACATCTATCTGGCGGCGGGTCTGCGGGGCGGTCAGAAAGGGGGAGAACCAGCGCTCCCGGCTGAGTTGGCCGCGCCATAGCTCCCGTAGCCGTTCCTGCTCCTCCGGCGAGAGTGCCCAGCGCATTGCGGAGACGTGGCGCGCCGCCTCCACGAAGCGCGCGGCACCCGCCAAAGCGGGCGGCAGTACCTCGTGCTCCGGCTCTTGCTCGGTTGGCTCGGCGGGCGGCTGCGGCCCGGCGAGGCGGAAGAGAGCCTGTGCTAGCGCCAGCCGCACCGCTCCTTCTCCACCAACGGCGCGCGGATAGGAGAGCAACTGGGGCGAGTTGAGGCGAACGAAAGAGGCGTTCTCCTGTAGTAGTGGAGCGCCGAATTCGTCAGGCTGAATGTGGATGTACTGGGGGCGCGTCCAGCCTTCCCATTTGCTGACCTGCTCCGTCAAAGTGGCGAGGTCGCTGTCCAGCGCGCGCGCGAAGGTCTCGTCGCGGTGGCGAAACCGCAGGGCGGGCACCAATGGCGAACTCAGAAGGCGCTCCTCCTCGCCCCATTCCGCTTGTGGAAGCGGAGCGCGCCGCCAGCCGTTCTCCTCCAGCCGGTAATAGCGCACCTGCGCCTGCCCATCGAGCCGCACCGTCACCAGGGCACCATCGTCACGCAGGGCTATCTCCCCCACTTCCAACGCTACAGCCTGCCCCTCACCTGGGTCGGGGAAGGTGGCGAGGTATTCCTGCCGCCACTCGCGCGGCACCTCTGCCGCCAGCAGGGAGGCGGCGTTATCCGTCAGGCCAAAGAGGCGGGAGCGCTCTTCGTAGGTGACGAATCGCGTGATGTCCGCGCGCACCGCCGCGTCGCGCTCCGCGATGCGCCACCGCAGGAGGCCGAGCGCGATGACCACGCAGCCAGCCACCAGCGCGAGGAGCAAGCGCCAGTTGACGCGCCAGCGCCGCGCGGGGGCATCCTCGCCCTCCACTGGACTGGCGAACGGTTTGTCGTCCTCATTAACCTGCCACTCGAACATCGTGCCCCGCTACGTCTACCCCGCAGGCCCACACTGGCCGGGCCTCTCATTGTACCGCCCCTTCAGGGGCACGCCAACGGAAAGCTGGAATCACCCGCCACGACCGGAACAGGCGTGCGGCCATTCGAGGGCCAGAAGCGAACCTCGAAATCCTTGCCCTCGTCGTTCATCACGGTATAGAGAATGCTGCCGCTCGCGCAGTTGAGCGCGGAGACTATAAACTCCTCGTCGGAAACCTCGTCCGCCACGATGTAATTCTGCGGGTCGGCGGGGTTAACGACCAGGAGGCGGCTCCCCCTCGGCAGCCAGGCTTCCGCCTCGTCGCCCGCTACCCCCACGACCACCGGAAGAGTGTCGGACTGGGCACCAATCGGCCAGAAGAATAACTGCTCCCCCGCGAAGGCAAGCGTCTCTTCGGTCTCCTCTACCAGGTCGTAGATATGAAGGGTCGCGTTCCCAAAATCAGGCTGACCACCCAACTCCGGCAGGCCCGGCGCGCTGAGATAGTAGAGGTAGCGCCCGTCGGCGCTGAGTTGCAGGCTCCAGAGAGGAGCGCCCTCGACCTCCAGGGAGCGTTGCAGGGCACCGGTGGCGGGGTCCACGAACCGGAACACGCTCTGCTCAGGATTGATAGTAACCACCTCACCCGTGCCTGGCCGCCAGGCCCTTGGGTATCCGAACCCCTCGGCGCGCCCCAACTGCGTGACGCGATTGGAACCCCCGGTCTCCAGTAGCCTATAAATGGTGCCGTCCTCGAAGGTAAAGGTCAGCAGGTCCGGCGAGTCCGGGCGTGACAGGACGCCCCCGAATCCCCCAACGACTTCTGGCTGGGTGGGCCAGTAGCTGACCAACCCGGAGACAGGCTCGTAGAGGCCGAATGAGCGGTGATTGCACGTCGCCTGATGCTGGGAGACGGCAAACTGTAACGTCTCCCCTCGTTGGACAGCGCTGATAAGTCCACTATCCGTGAAGCGTCCCAGAGGCACCATCGTCCCATCCGGCTGGAGGGCGGCAATCACCTGTGCTGGAGGCGCTTCTGTGCTCCCCTGCTGGTGGGTAATTAAGTAGGCGATGGTCTCCGGGGGTGCCGGAGTCCAGCCCGCCGCGAGGGGCGGCATGATGTCCCCACGAGCCTCGATTCGCGTCGCCTGCAACTCTCGTCCAACGTCAATCCAGTCACCGTAAATTCGGATGTCGCCGTACATGGAAATACATGGGGGCGGGAGTGGGTGGCCCTGCGGGTTACTGATGGTGGCACCACTCGCGTGGACGAGGATGGGTTCACTCGCGCCCGGAACCTCTACCTGGAAGCGGCTCTGGCTGCTGGGGAGCAGTTCGACGCGGCCTGTATCGAGCGGGAGCGCGACGGGCGTGACAGCAGGCGCGACCTCCTCCACGCGATTCGCGGCCTCCATGCCGCCGCGCGCGTAGGCTTCGACCTCGGCGTCAAGGTGCGCCGTGTACTGGCCCAGCCTCCCCAGGAGAATCGCGTCCCACGAATCGGCAGTCGCCGCCTCTCGCGCGATGTCGCGGAGCACCTCCGGCCCGTGTTTTTCGTAAAGGTAATCGGCTGCAAGCAGCGCGGCGGCCTCCGTGCGGTTCGGCTTTACCGCGTCAACCCGGACCCAGGCTCTGCTGCCGGGGAAGAAGGGCGACTGCCACTCATCGCCGATCCGACTGCGCCACTCCTCGCGCAACCGTGCCTGCTCGTCGGGCGGCAGCGCCCAGCGCATAGCTGCAACCGCGTGGGCCGCCCCAATGAAGCGCCCGCGCCCCGGTAAACCACTCTCCTCCGGCTCGACGGCATGGGCGCGCCCGAACAAATCATAGGCGAGGGCGAGCCGCACCGCCCCTTCCCCGCTCAACGAAGAAGGAGACACCAGTAGCGGCGAGTTCAGCACCACGCGCTCCTCCTCCGAGCGCATCAGCGGCTCGCGGAACTCAACGGCTTGAATCTGGATGTGCTCCGGCAGGCGGGCGTTGCTCCTCGCGGCGGACCACTCCGCCATCTCCTCAGTCAGGTCGGGCAAATCGTCCATGAGCGCGCGGGCGAACGCCTCGTCACGCGGCGTGAAAGAGAGCGTAATGTCACCACCGAC
>DASVVH010000172.1:0-3199 GCA_036386615.1 Ardenticatenaceae bacterium | reverse complement strand
CAATTCGACGCGGAACTGGGGGTCGCGCAGAAGGTGGTGGAGAACCTGAACCAGCGCCCCATCGCGCGCCTGTTGAGCAAGCACGCCAAACTCAGCTACAACTCGGTGAACCTGGAGCGTTTCAAGGAATCAGTTGACCCGGCAACCGTCCGGGCAAGGCGCGAGGCGATAGGGCTGCCGCCCGAAGCCATCGTCATTGGCTCCGTCGGAAGGCTGGAGCCGCAGAAGGGATATAGCTACCTCCTGGATGCGATGCCGGATGTTGTGCGGCAGGTTCCCCAGGCTCACCTCGTCATCGCGGGGGACGGTTCTCTGGCGGCACCCCTGCGCGCCCAGGCCAGCGCCTCCCCTGTGGCGGACCACCTGCACCTCGTCGGCCCGCAGCATGACATCGAACAGTTCTACGCGATGCTGGACTTGTTCGTCTCGTCCTCGCTCTGGGAAGGCTTACCGACCGTGCTGTTGGAAAGCATGGTCGCGGGCGTCCCAGTGGTCGCCACGCGCGTATCGGGCAGTACGGAACTGGTGAAGGAGGGGGTAACTGGGCGGCTCGTGCCGCCGGGCGATGCCAGCGCATTGGCCTCAACGATGGTTGCGGCGCTGGTCGAGCGTGAGACGAGCCGCAGGATGGCCGAGCAGGCTAGTAGTGTCCTGGAGCCTTTTGATATTCGCCACGCTGCCCGGCTCCACGCGGAGCTATACACGTTGCTGGTGGGTCAAGGGGAGTCGGTGCTGGCGAGAGCTTAATCAGAGGTGACAGGTGAAGCGCGCCGCTCACCCAGCTCATAGCCAGAGGAAGAAGGCGGCTGCTGGTCGGTAAAGGCACGAACCGCGGGCCATCGTTCCAGCAGCCGAGCCACACGGTAGCCCACGAAAATGAAGAGGAGACCCGTAACCGGAATCATATACCGCGAGATGGAAAGAACCAGAGTCGTCATGCCCCAGAAATAGAGCACCAGCAGCAGCCCCATGATGGCGTAGGGATGGGTGCCTGGGTCTCGCCACGCACCCACCAGCCCCCAAACCGAGAGTAGCACGATGGGGAGCTGCATGAGGAGGTTCAGTGTCTCCCCTTCCATTCCCTGGTTCGCATATAGTCCCCGCGCCAACTTAATGAGAAACAACTTTAAGACTGTAAGTGGTCGCTGTTGCATCTCCTCCCACAGGAAGGCCACGGTCGCAAGGGTTCCGCGCGTAAGCTCCTGCTTGCGCGCGGCGGCACGCTGCATCAACTCGTACACATCAGTTGGGAGGGAGGCTGGGGGCGTCTCCAAATAGATGGCCCAGGTGATACCATCATACACGGAAGTGTTATCGTTCACCGCAAGGGGCTGGAGTTCTCCGGTCCGCTGCCATAGGTAGCTTTCCCAGGGTGCCCAGACGGTCACGTTCAGCAGCAGGAGCGCTCCGATAAAGAGGAGGCGCTCTTTTCGTGTCAGGTGACGTTGTAGGGCCAAGATGAGCGCGAAGACGATGCTCAACCCAATGCCAATCGGACGAACCAGAGCACAAATGCCCACGAGCAGCGCGACAGGCAACATGGACCAGAAGTGTCGTCGCTGAATCGCACGTACGAGGTAGAAAAGAGCGAAGTAGAGCAGGAAGGTGAAAAGCACCTCGCTATTAGGATGCCGCGTAAACCACAACACGCGTGGATAGAGGCCCCACATGAGCGCCGCGAGGAGGGCCGGAAGGCGACCAACCGTGCGATCCGCGAGGAGAAAGAGGAGTGCGGTCGTGGCCCCCGCGAGGAGAGCTTGCGTGAAACCGATAGCCGCCTCGGTTGTTACGCCGAGGCGGGCCGCAACAGGGATGTGCGCGGCAATGTAAAGCGGGAAGCCAATGGGATAGCGGATGGCAACAATGTCGGGCAGTGTGTCCAGACCCTCACCGCTGATGAGAGCCTGGGCAACGGTGAGGTAGGAGCGCTCGTAATCGGAACTCTCCATCCCCCCCACCGCTAGTCCCACAATAGTGTGAACCATAGTGGAGATTAGAAAGACGCCGAGCAGCCATACCCGTAAAGGCTGCTGCCATGCTCGCGCTATCACAGGTGCTCTACACTTGTCACTGAGAGGGACAGCTTTAACAGGAGAACAGGGCAACCCGCCAACAGACGACTCCTCATAAATTTGTGAGAGGCCAATCTACTCCCATAAAGTAGAGAAATTGCCTGTATTACGCCTACTAACCCGAAAGTATTAGTTCTCTTGGCTTTGCTTAGAGGTAGTAGCGGGGGGTTAGTTGGGCAAGCGCGGAATATTTACCTGAACATCTTCCGCGTCTAGGATCTTGCCGCTTTCTGCGTTCCACACGCGGGCGCGGCCATCGGTACCCGGTACCACCTGATAAGCACCTTCGCCGTTTTCTACATTGCCGACCACCATAACATACTCAGCGGCATCAATGTTGAGCAGGACGAATTCCCCCTCCTCGTTCGTGCTGGTAGCCGGACTATTAGTGGTATCGAGCACGTAGTTGCCGCCGCCATCCTCATTACGGTAGACAAACGCCAGTTGAATCCCGATATTCGCAATGGGTTCGCCTGTCTGCTCTGCCACAATCCGCCCTATGATGGTCGCTTTGCCCGCTTCTGGCAGGGACGGGGATGCAATCACATCACGACTCGACCCTTCTGTCGCCTGCTCATCAACCGTCGCCGTATCGGTACTCGCCTCCGTCACCGCTTCATCTTCTTCATTTGTCGTTACCGCCTGCTCAGTAGGCTGTCCCTCTCTCACCGAAGGGGTTGCCGGACCGTTGCAGCCTGTCAGCAAGAGGAGGAGAAGCAGAAGGAGAAGATGCAAACCTCTTTGATGCATAACACTTCCCTATTATTGCTAGATAGGAGAGACTCCCACGTCAGAGAAAAGATAGTAGTCTAACTGCCGGAATGAGGCAATAATACCAATTGATAAGAGCACCCTCCCGCCGAATAATCCTCAAGGACTATTGTGAAAAGGCAGGGGGGCACTATAATGAGGACATCTGCAAAGTTGAACTGCGCTCCCTGAGTGCCAATGTCACGAGCAGTCAATCATCCCTAGAGGAATCTTACGAAAGGACAGATCCATGAAGCAAACTCGTTTCGGCGTGATGCTTACGGCCCTGGTGGTGCTGGTTGCATTAACCGTCGGTGCCGTCGCCGCCCAATCCGAGGCGTACAATACCGCCTTTACCACCTCCATTACTTACCAAA
>DASVVH010000171.1:0-3704 GCA_036386615.1 Ardenticatenaceae bacterium | reverse complement strand
ATCGGTGGCGGTGGCGCAGGCGGCAGGCGAGCCGGTCAATCTGGCCCAAACCCCTGCCAGTAACGCGCCCATTATGAATGATGAGACGTGGCGTTCCATCGGCATTCTCTCAGCCGCGTATACGGGGATTGTGGTTCTGTTCTGCGGCCTCATCTTCCTGCTCATCGTCGGGCTTCCCGCGCTCATCAGCTAGACTGCTATGATGGTTTCTGCTTCGCTTCGCACCCCCCTACTTTTTATCGCAAAGGCACTCGTAGTTGCTGTGGCGCTCTTTCTCGCGGCTGTCGCTTCCACGCAGGCGCAGGCTCCTTCTGTTGAAGAGGTGGCGGCTACGCTGGAAGAGGCTGCCGACCTCGCGGAAGCGGGCGACGCGGCGGGCGCGAGGACGCTTCTGGCCGCGCTGGAGAGCGTTAGTCTGGACGAGGGGGGCGAGATGGCGTTGCAGCCGGAACCCTGGCTGCGGCTTCTGGACGACGGGCCCGAAGAGGCGGCGGAGAGGCTTCGCGCAACCGCCTCGGCGTTGCGGGAGCCTACCGCCGCGCTCCCCGATGATGCGAGAAGCCAGTTGGAAAGGGTGCTCGCCAGACCGGAGTTTCGCCCGATTGAGCCAACGCTGTGGGAGCGGGTCTCGACGTGGCTGTGGGAGACGTTCGTCAGGATATTGGGCAGAATCCTGAACCTGTCGGGCGCGGAGGTGGCGGGCAACCTCTCGGCGTGGGTTCTGGCGCTGGCGAGCGGGGCGATTGTGGTGGGGGTGCTGCTCTTCTTCCTGCGGGGGCTGCGCCGGAGCGTGGTGGAAGGTGAGGCGTTCGAGCAGGTGATGGGCGAGGTTCCGCGCTACGCGGGCGAGGCGCAGCAGCGGGCGGCGGAGGCGGCGGGCGCGGGCAACTTCCGCGAGGCGATGCGGCTGCTCTATCTGGCGGCGCTGCTCCACCTGGACGAGGTGGGGCTGCTGCGCTTCGACCGGGCGCTGACGAACCGGGAGGTGCTTGCCAGCGTTGCCGCCGACGCGCCCCTGCGCCGCCAACTGGCTCCCGTCGTGGCCCAGTTCGACCGGGTGTGGTACGGCCACGCGCCGTTTGGGCAGGCAGAGTTCGAGGCGGTGGAGCAGCAGATTCGAGACCTACGGTCAATGGAGCGCGGCTCGTGAGGGAGCGGCGCGGCGAACTGGCCGTGCTGATTGCGATGGGCGTGCTGGTCATCGTGGCGAGCGTGCTCTCGATTCGCAGGGAGGAGGAGCGGCTGGACATCTCCGGCTCGACGCGCGCGGCGGGCGGGACGGGCGCGCTGGCGCTCTACCTGTGGCTCGACGGGTTGGGCTACCCGGTGCAACGGCTGGAACGAGGGTTGTTTGGCCTGGGCGCGGAGGAGGAGGTGTTGTGGGTCATCACGCCGAACTTCTTCCCCGGCATCTCCCCCAGCGAGGCGGAAGAGGTGGAGGAGTGGGTCCGCGACGGGGGCACGCTGGTGTGGGTCGAGAGCTTCCCGACCTCGGCGCTATTCGAGGTGCTGGAAGTGGAGACCGAGGCGGAACTGTTTGATGAGGCGTTCTCTGTCCGCCCCACTGTGCCCTGGCTGCGCCACCCGGAGGCGAGCTACCCGGCTTCGTTTAGCTTCGAGTTGCCACGCGGCGCGACGCCCCTGCTCGCCGGAGAGGATGGCAGCGTGGGCGGGCTGCGGATGGCGCTCGGCGATGGGGAGGTGTGGCTCTTCTCGACGGCGGAGCCGTTCACCAACGAGGGGCTGAAGGAGGAGGCGAACAGCGCGCTCGTTCAGGGGCTGCTGGAACAACTGCCGCCCGCCGCCAGCCTGACTTTCGACGAGTTTCATCATGGCTTCACGGGGACGGGCGAGGCGCGCAGCCTGACGAGGGAGGCGCGGCGCGCGCCCTGGGGCTGGGCCATCTATTACGCGGCTGGGGTCGTGGCGCTGTGGCTGCTGCTGCGCGGGCGGAAGTTTGGCCGCCCGCTACCGCTGCCGGGCGAGCACCTGCGCCGCGAGGCGGGAGAGTACGCGCGGAGCATGGCGTGGCTCTACCGACGGGCGCGGCTGCGGCAGCCTGTGCTGCGCTACCATCGTGACCGGCTGGTGCGCCGCCTGACGGAGCGGTACCGCCTGCCGCTATTCGATAATGACGATGCCTTTGCCAGCGCGGTTGCCCGCGCGCGGAGTGACGTGGACGAGGCGGCGCTCCGCAGCCACCTTCAGGCGCTGCGCCGCGCGGACATTTCGGAGAGCCAACTGGTAGCGCTGGCGAGGGTGAATGACGAGTGGCTGGCGAAGCTGCGGGTGGACGACCGACGACCAACTGACGACCGCTAACGACGAATGGCGAAGGTGCGTCCGTGCAGACAGGATCGCCCATGAAATCCGTTCCAGCTACCGTACTCTCTTCGATCTGTTGCTTTTATGTCGTTGCCACCTGATGCGTGAAGTCGGCCACGAAATACGTCCCGGCGGGCGCGCCGACTCCGCCAAGCAGTGCGCGAATCTCCATTAATACCTGCCCTAGCTGGTTGCTCCCGCTCCCGTCGTGGTTGTCGCTCCAGCCGCCGGGGTCTCGTCCGCTGGCCTCATTGTGTTCCAGCAGGTACGCGTCTCCGGTGAGCAGAAGCCCCTGTTGCAACGCGGGGTCACTGAATTTCTGAGTGAGCACGGTCTTCATCGCCTGATGGGAACTCCCCAGGCCAGCGTAACTGTAATCTGCGTTGTGCAGGCTCTTCTTGAGCTTGTAAGCCTCGCTGCCAGTAATCCCTTCAAACTGGGCACGGTGCGGGGTGTTCCACCATTTCGTTGCCTGAAATGCCGACTCGGCATTCTGAAAGGTGCCAGTTATGCCGTTAAGGGTAAGCGTTAGCTGGCAGGGGTAGAAGTTTGCGAGGAACTGGCCCTGGTACACGAGGTCCCAGGGCATATCCCGGTCCGGGTAATAGAAGGCTACGAGGTGGTAGTGCTGTCCGTTGATGGTCACGTCTTTCGGTTGGGGAGAGAGTGTTTTTGGTAGCGTCATCCTGCTGGCCTCCGCATGAGTGAGTTTCGTCGCCCGGCAGGCTCGCCGGAGCTATCACAGCGATAAAAGGCGCGCCCGGCGGACGCACATCGCGCGATGGGTGCGTCGCGCGGCGATCCGGTGCCGCACGGGTTGCCTTGCATCTGCCGCCGATAATGGGTCGTCCGGGTCAGTTTCCGGTGTCGGTCAGGAACAGTGTTCAGGAAGCCGGGGTTTGCGAGGATGAGGCAGTGGTGACGCGGCTGGCGGGAATCTTGGAGTAGGTAAGACCACCCGGCAACGTTGGAGTGGGGCTATTATCAGGGCAACGCCCCGCGCGTGCAAATACGCTCACATGCAGATGCCTCATAGCGGAAGCGACGGCTTCTGCGGCATTGGCGTCACTATCCCAACCATCTACCTTGAACACAGGGGCCATGTTCTGAGCGCGCGGACCAAAAACAAGTGCTGTGCCTATAAAGGACGAGTGGATTGGCCTATCCCCCTGGGCAGGGCCGTGTCAACGTAGCGCCGCTTGTGATATAACTAACATCTATATAGCAGATACCTGCCACTATACTGGCCGCTTATCGCTCGCCAGTACTGGCCGTTACTGGCCTATACTGGCCTCTGTGCCCTGAGGCCCCGTTTCTCGCTCCCTCTCCTCTTCCCCTCTCCCACTTTGACACAGCCCTGTCGCCTAGTGAATCAACTT
>DASVVH010000170.1:0-6024 GCA_036386615.1 Ardenticatenaceae bacterium | reverse complement strand
GTCTGTTTCAGGGCGGACGTAGGTGCCGGAAACGGTAGAAACCTCACCATCACCCCACCAGAGGCGGATGCCGACACCCGTCCTGGGGGTGCCGTTCGCGTCCAATACGGTGCCAATCACTTGAGTGACGCCACAGTTCGTAAAGGTCTGTACAACCCGTCCATTGTAGCTGCCCGACTGGGCAAAAACAGAGGTGGGGATTAGGGCTGCAAGCATCAACAGGAGGATTCCTGCAACCAAGCGGGGGGATCTCGTCATGTCATTACTCCTCTAGGACGCGAACGCGCCCGGCTTTTTTCGGCTCAGGTCAAGAAATCCCTGAGCCGGGGTTACAACGGCGGTTATTCTAGGTAAACGGCTGAAAGAATCAAGTTGAACGGTGGTACATAGCTGCACCTTTGGGTAGTCGCCGCGACGTTAGAGTGATAGAAACCGATTTTCGCGGTTGTGGACTACCTCTCAGGTTGCGATTTAGATTACGCAGTATGAAGAGTATAGAAGGGAGAACGGTAATTACCAAGCCTGGGATTTGATAAGGTGAGTAGGGCAGGTTGGTGTGTCAAGCGAGTATAGAGTGCTGACAAGTTGAAAACCCGCTCGAATTCTGACCGTTACCCTACGGGTTTAGCGGGTTTCGTGGGCGAGGCGGAGGATGTCGCCGAGTAGGGCGCTGGCCGTGACTTCAACGCCCGCGCCCGCGCCCTGAACGACGAGGGGACGCGCGGCGTAGCGGCTGGTGTAGAAGGCGAGCAGGTTGTCGGGGCCACGCAGGGCACCAAGTGGGCTGTCGGTGGGAACGGAAGTCGGCCCCGCCCGAAGCTGCGCGGGTTGGTCCGGGTTGCCGGGGTGGATGGTGGCGGCGTAGCGGAGGCGCTGCCCGGCCCCGTGAGCCTCGTCGCGCTGGGCGGCGAGGTCGACGTCCAACTCGTCCAGGCGGGCCATGAAGTCGTCGAGGGAGAGAGCGGCAAAGGAGGCGGGGTAAAGCGGCGTAACACTCACGTCTTCGAGTTCCCCCGTGTAGCCCAACGTCCGGGCGAGAATGAGCATCTTGCGGGCAACGTCCATGCCGCTGAGGTCGTCGCGCGGGTCGGGTTCGGTCCAGCCGCGCGCCTTCGCGTCCCGCACCGCCGCGCCGAATGCCGCGCCCTCCTGTAACTCGCTCATTAAATAGCCGAGCGTGCCGCTCAGAACGCCCTCGATGCGGTGAACCTCGTCGCCCGTGTCGAGCAGGTGGCGCAGGGTGCTGATGACGGGCAGCCCCGCGCCGACGGTGGCCTCGTAGCCCGCGCGGCCCTCTCCTGTCAGGCGCTGCCACGTTTCGAGCGAGGCGGTGAGGGGTTTCTTGTTCGCCAGCACGAGCGCGTAGCCGCGACTGAGCGCGAGGTCAAAGGCGGGGAGGAGGCTATCAGCCTCGGCGGCGGTGGTGTCCACGACGACGGTTTGGGGCTGGCCCGCGAGGTCTATCAGCGCGGCGAGGCTCTGCTGAAAGTAGCCCGCCTCGTGCTCGTGAAGGTTGCCGCCGCGCTCCTTGAGGCGGGCCGCGCTCTCGACAATGCTCTCGTCCAGCCCCCGCTCGCCCACAATCGCGCCCGCCGAGTCGGCGACGGCAATGTATCTTAGGGCGATGCCGTGCCGCGCCTGGGCCTCCCGCGTGGCGAAGACCTGCTGCACGAGGGCACGCCCCACGCCGCCAAGGCCGAACTGGATGATGGAAATAGGGGTGGGCATGAAGTTCTCCGGGATACGGGATACGAGATACAGGATACGGGATAACGACTAACGGATTTTCACCACAGAGACACAAAGAACACAAAGAACGGACACAAAGGGCCTATTTGTTCTTCAACAAATCCCTTTGCGTCCTCGCCTAAAGCGCCTACTGTTGGTGCGTTATGCCGTTCATCCGTTGCCGTTAGCGGTCGTCGGTCGTCGGTCGTCGGTCGTCGGTCGTCGGTCGTTGGTCGTCGGTCGTCTCTAAGCCGTGCGCCCCAGATTGAATGCGCGGTGGATGGCCCGCACGGCGTCGTCGGCGTCCTGCTGGGAGACGACGAGGGAGACGTTGTACTCGCTGGAGCCTTGCGCGATGGAGAGGACGTTGATTTCGTTGTCTCCCAGCGCCGTGAAGAGCCGCCCTCCGATGCCGGGTGTGCCGCGCATCGCCGCGCCGACGACGGCGACGATGACGACCTCCGCCTCCTGCCAGATGCGGTCAATGTTGCCCTGGTACAGTTCCAGGTGGAACTCCTCTTCGAGCGCGGCTACGACGGCGGCGCTCTCGTCCTGCCGGATGACGAAGCAGATGGACTGCTCGCTCGACCCCTGCGAAATCATGAGGACGCTGACGCCGAGCCGCGCCACCGTGCCGAAAACGCGCGCCGCGACGCCCGGCACGCCCAACATGCCGCGCCCCTCGATGGTGATGAGGGCAAGGCCGGGAATCGAGGTGACGGCCTTGACGGGCGAGCCGTGACTTGGCCCCCGTCGAATCCAGGTGCCCGCGTGCGTGGGGTTGAAGGTGTTGAGCATCCGAATCGGGATATTCTTCTCGATAGCGGGGCGCACCGTCTTGGGGTGGAGCACCTTCGCGCCGAAGTAGGCGAGTTCGGCGGCCTCGGTATAGGAAAGCTGTGGGATGGGGTGCGCGTCAGCGACCACGCGGGGGTCGGCGGTGAGCACGCCATCCACGTCGCTCCAAATCCAGATTTCGTCGGCGTCCAGCGCGTGACCGAGGATGCTCGCCGTATAATCGGAGCCGCCGCGTCCGAGCGTGGTGACGATGCCCGCCAGGGTCGCGCCCATGAAGCCCGTCACGACGGGCACGACGCCCGCTTCCAGCATGGGGAGCAGGCTGGCCCGCGTGCGCTCGCCCGTCGGGTCGAGGAGCGGGTTGGCGTTGCCGAACTGGTTATCGGTGACGATGATGGTGTCGGCCATGATGGCCTGCGCGGGGCAGCCCTGCACCGAGAGGTAGGCGGCGACGAGCAGGGCGTTGAAGCGTTCACCCAGCGACGAGATGAAATCCATCGCCCTGGGCGTCACCTCGCCAAGCACGCTCGTGGCGGTGGCGAGGTTGGCGAAGTTGCTCAACTCGCCCTCGATGTCGCCCAGCACGCCCCAGGATTCGTGGCCCAGCAGGTCGGCGGCGGCCTCGTGGTGCTTCTCCCAGAGCAGTTGCTTGGCGCTTTCCGGCGCGCCGTGCTCCCCGGCGGCGGCAACGGTAGCGGCGCTGATGAGCGCGTCCGTCACGCCGCGCATAGCACTGACCACGACGATGACCTGATGGCCCTCCTCTCGCGCCGCCTGGACCAGCGTCGCCGCATTGCGGACGGCCCTAGCGTTGCCGACACTCGTGCCGCCGAATTTCATCACGACTCGCTTGGACATAGGTTCTTTTCCCGATGTGAGATACAATACTGTGAGGACTCGGCCCCGGCACAGGAGACAATCCCCATGCAACTGCAACGCATTACCACTGACCCGCAGATTTTTAGCGGCAAGCCCTGTATTCGTGGAATGCGCTTTCCCGTTTCGCGCCTGCTCGGCCTGCTTGCTTCCGGCGAGACACCGGAGACGATTCTGGCTTCATATCCTTACCTGGAACGGGAAGATATTCAGGAAGCCCTGCTCTACGCGGCCCTGCTGGCCGACGACCAGATCATCGAGTTTGCTCAGTAATCCCGTGCCCCTTGTGAACCGTTAAACCTCTAATCCCCCTCAGTTTCCTCGCCCTCTTCATATGGCCCCTCTATACACCACCAGCACAGCATCCGTAGAATCCCCGCAGGGGATGGCGAAAGGGGTAGCCGGGGGTGGAGCGAAGCGCAACCCTCGGCGGCGTAACACATGCAAAGCCCACTTTGGAGAAGCCTCTTCAACCTTCCATCATCGGTAGCTGCTGCAAGAAATCCGCTAGCACCTCAAAGCTGTTCGGCATGGGGAACTTGCGCTGCGGCAGGTGGCGCAGTTGCGCCCGTGCCTCGGCGTCGTCAACAGTCAAACCCGTCGCAATGTGCATTTCTTCCGCGAACTTGACGGGCGAGGCGGTGGCGACGACGAGCGGCGTCAGGCCGGGCGTGCCCTCTCGCTCCGCGACGAGCCACGCGACAGCGGAGTGCGGGTCGAGCAGGTAGCCGTGTACCTCGTAGACGCGGCGGATGGTCGCGGCGGTCTCCTCGTCGCTGATGGGATAGGCGCGGAGTCGCTGGCGGAAGCGCTCGTAGTCGTGGCCGAAGAGTTCCAGAATCCGCGCGAAGTTGCTGGGGTTGCCCACATCCATCGCCGTGGAGAGCGTCTGCACCGTCGCGTTCGGCGTGTAGCGGCCCGACTGGAAGTAGCGCACCACCGCGTCGTTCCGGTTCGTCGCGGCGATGAAATGGTTGAGGGGCACGCCCATCTCCCCCGCGAAGAGCGCCGCCGTCAGGTTGCCGAAGTTGCCGGAGGGCACGACCACCTCTAACTCCTCTCCACCGAGCACAAAGTAGGCGTAGACGTAGGGAATAATCTGGGGGATGAGGCGGGCGATGTTGATGGAGTTCGCGGAGGTCAGGTGCAGGTGGCGCAGTTCGGGCCGGACGAACGCCTGCTTGACGAGCACCTGACAGTCGTCGAAGACGCCATCCACTTCGATAGGGAAGACGTTGGGCGCGACGCGCGTTAGCTGCTCCTCCTGAAGGTGGCTCACCTTGCCCTTTGGGAAGAGCACCACGACCTTGATGTTCTCCTGCCCCGCGAAGCCATGAGCAATCGCCCCGCCCGTATCCCCCGACGTGGCGACGAGGAGGATGGCCTGCTCGCCACGCTTCTGAAGGAAGTAGTTGGTCAGGCGCGACAGATTGCACGCCGCCACGTCCTTGAAGGCCATCGTGGGGCCGTGAAACAGTTCCAGCACCCGGAAGGAGCCAACCTTCCTGATAGGCATCGGGAACGATTGCGCCTCAACGGCGATGGTGCGGAGCATCGCTTCGGGAATATCCTCCCCGAACCACCTTTCGAGAACGCGAAAGGCGACCTCTTGCAGAAAAGACTGGGCGGTTGCAGGCTCGGAGAGGGAGACGCCCCGCGCCGCCTGCTCTAGCTGCCGCAACTCCTCGTCCGTGAAGCGCGGCATCGCTTCAGGGTAATAGAGGCCCCCGTCCGGCGCGAGGCCACACAGAAGCGCCTCTTCGAGAGAGGCAGGCGGCGATTGCCTGTTGGTCGAGTAGTAGCGCATAGTGCAGGGAACTCAGGCGGCGGCTGACATGAAACAAAAGGCTCCGACGCGGTGTCGGAGCCTCATTGCTCGCCAGCGTAATAGTATGGCCTCGATTATTGGATTAAGTGTCTATCTGTAAAATCATCTGGTGGCTCTGTCACGCAGGTGTTGAAGGCGATAGCAAGCGAGCCACCTCCCCTTGTCATGCTGAACGCAGTGAATCTGCGAAGCGACCTTAAGGGCATCCACCCAGCATGCTACACTCATACAGGCGATTGCAGAGGGTCGATCATTTTACGCATAGAGACTAACAGTATGGCCCGGTCCTGGCTCGCGGGCAAGTTTCCAATGAGGTTCTGTTCAACGGAAAGGGTAGCCTCAGTATGCTACCCCTCCCTCCCGTCACCCGACTGGTTCTTGCTCTGCTCCACAACATCCGCCGCGATGGCGGCCAACATGCGGCGCGCGTCATTATCTTTCGGGTCCTGCTCCAATGCGCGGGTAAAGTGAGCCGCCGCGCGCATGTTATCCTTGCGGCTGCGATAGACGAGGCCGAGCATGTAGTGAACGTTCGGCGCGTCCGGGTTCGCGGCCAGTGCCTGCTCGTAGGCGCGGATAGCCCGCTCCTGCTGTGTCTCGTCGCTCGTCTCCAGCGGCCCCAGGTGGGCGGCGGCGAGATTGACCCATAGGTTTTCATTGTGTGGCGCGTCCTGCGCGGCCCGCTCCAGAATGGGCAGGGCTTCCTCGTGGCGCTGCTGGAGAATGTACGCGCCGCCGAGGTTCAGCGCGACCTCGGTATCATTGGGGTTCTCGTCGTACAGTTCCTGTAAGAT
>DASVVH010000169.1:0-9434 GCA_036386615.1 Ardenticatenaceae bacterium | reverse complement strand
GCGGCATTCACACCAAGCGCCTCAAAGCGGCTTGGGATCACTCCTACTTGCTCAAGGTTCTCCACCATTAAGATGCGATTGCCCTGGTGCGGTAGGAAGTCGTGAAACGGGTGAAAGGGAGTCGGTTACTGGTCTGATGATGATTAAGAATTCAATTGGGTAATCCCGTGCAGGTGCGGCGTGCGCCAGGGGTTGAAACCCCTGGCTGAAAGCTCAAGTACGCTAAAGCGCACTTCAACGGCCTTCTGCCCAATTATTGTGTCAAGGCTCATGAGACCCGTAAAGGCCAGTAACGGCCAGTATTCAACCGCGACAGACCAGCAAAAAGGCCAGTATCCGTAGTAAGTAAATATAGCGTAATTATAAATGTAAGTAAGAGGCTATGTGACTTATACCAGTTAGAACAGGTGGCAGTGCATAGGTGAAGGCCGCCGAGGATCCCGCCCTCGTAGAGCGACCCCGCTCTACTCGGCTCCATCCCCGGCGACGAGTTTCGCCATCCCCTTCGGGGATTCAGGAGCATGAGATGGCTGTGCGGGCTTATGCGCTACCTGCCATGCACCCTCTGCATGTCAACTTGGCATTATATGACCCTGATTCCGTCGCGGAGGATTTTTCCTCTGGTGAGTTTGTCTGGTAAACTGGCGACATGGCTCAAGGCAAGAGGGCTACACGAGCAGGGCCGCGAACACGCGGGCTGGTGTAGGCCCTCTTCTTTTTGTCGCGTTTCAAGTTAGGCGTGTGACATTCCGGCGGGCGGTGTATGACGATTCGAATCGAAGTGGAAAGCACGCAGGGCATCGCCAGCAGAGAGGTTCTGGCGAAGGCGAGTACCCTCGGCTTCTCGGGCATACGCAGGTGCGGGGTACGCAACCTCTACTTCCTCTCCGACCCACTCAGCGCAGAGTCCATCCAAAGGCTCTGCGCTTCTCTTTTGGTGGACCCGGTGACGGAGCGCGCCGAGTGGTGGGATGAAAACCAGGAGGAGCGGCCCGCGCCGGACGCGGGGGTTCAGATCGTTGAGGTGACGTATCGGCCCGGCGTCACGGACCTGGCGGCGCGAGAGTTGGAGCGCGGCATCGCGGAGTTGGGGCTGCCCCCGGTGCGGGCGGTGACGGGGATGCGCTACGAGTTGGAGGGGGAGCTATCCCAGGAGGCGCTGCGCCGCCTCGCGCGGCTGGCGCTGTGCAACGAGACGGTACAGCACTTCAGCTTCGGGCCGATTGTGCCGCACTTCGCAACGGGGACGGCCCCGGACGCGACGGTGGAAAGGGTCTGCCTGGAAGGGTTGAGTGACGAGGCGCTGTTGCGGTTGAGCCGCGAACGGCTGTTGTCGCTGGACCTCGCGGAGATGCTGACGATTCGGGAGCATTTCGCGGCGCTGGGCCGCGCGCCGACGGACGTGGAGCTAGAAACGCTGGCGCAAACGTGGTCGGAGCACTGTGTGCATAAGACGTTTCGCGCGGAGATTGATTTTACCCGGACGGACGCGGAGGGCGTGACGGTCAAGCGAGAGACGATAGACGGGCTGTTGCGGCAGTACCTGCGGCGGGCAACGGAGGCAATTGACGCGCCCTGGCTGCGCTCGGCCTTCGTGGACAACGCGGGCATCATCGCCTTCGACGAGCAGTACGACCTCGCCTTCAAGGTGGAGACGCACAACCACCCGTCGGCGCTGGAGCCCTTTGGGGGGGCGAACACGGGCATCGGCGGCGTGGTGCGGGACATCATTGGTGTCTCGGCGCGGCCCATTGCCACGACTGACGCGCTCTGTTTCGGGCCTCAAGATGTGCCGCTCGATGAGTTGCCGGAAGGGGTTCTCCACCCGCGCCGCATCGCTGACGGCGTGGTGGCGGGCATCGCGGATTACGGGAACAAACTGGGGCTGCCGACGGTGAACGGCGCGGTGGTCTATGACGAGGGGTATGTTGGCAACCCGCTCGTCTTCTGCGGCTGCGTGGGGCTGCTGCCGCGCGGCAGCCACCCGCGCGCGCCGCAGGTGGGCGACCTCATTGTGGCGCTGGGGGGGCGGACGGGGCGCGACGGGCTACACGGGGCTACCTTCTCGTCGGCGGAACTGACTCACGAGACGAGCGAGCTATCGGGCAGCGCGGTGCAGATTGGCGACCCGATTACGGAGAAGGGGCTTATCGAACTGGTCGAGGCGGCACGGGACGAGCGGCTGTACACGGCCATCACTGACTGTGGGGCGGGCGGCTTCTCGTCGGCGGTGGGGGAGATGGGGGCGGAACTGGGCGTGGACGTGGAGTTGGCGCGGGTGCCGCTCAAGTACCCCGGCCTGCGGCCCTGGGAAATCTGGCTCTCGGAGGCGCAGGAGCGGATGGTACTCTCGGTGCCGGAGGAGAAGCTGTCGCGCCTCGCGGAGTTGGCGCGGCTGTGGGACGTGGAGCTTTGCGTGCTGGGGCGGATGACCGGGGAGGGGCGGCTGGTGGTGCGCTACGAGGGCGCGGTGGTCGCGGATATGGCTATGGAGTTCCTGCACGAGGGGCTGCCGCGCCGCCGAATGGAGGCTCAATGGCGGGAGCCTGCCGCGCCCGGTGGTTCGCCGCCTGAACCGGGCGATTTGAACGAGATGCTGCTGGCGATGCTGGCGGACCCCAGCGTGGCGAGCAAAGAGGGAATCATCCGCCGCTACGACCACGAAGTGCGCGGCGGGACGCTGGTGCGGCCACTGGTGGGGCCGGAGATGGATGGCCCGTCGGACGCGGCGATGGTGAAGCCGTTAGGGACGTGGCACCACGAGCGGGCGTTCGTCCTGAGCAACGGCTTGAACCCATTGCTGGGCAAGCGCGACCCCTACGCGATGGCGGTCAGCGCGATTGACGAGGCGGTTCGCAATGCCGTGGCGGTGGGCGCGGACCCCGACCAGATTGCGATTCTCGATAATTTCTGCTGGGGCAACCCGACCTACCCTGACCGTCTGGGGGCGCTGGTTCGCGCCTGCCAGGGCTGCTACGATGGCGCGCTGGCCTACGGGACGCCCTTCATCTCCGGCAAGGATAGCCTCTACAACGAGTTCAACGGTGTGCCGATTCCGGGCACGCTGCTCATCTCGGCTATCGGCATCGTGCCGGACGTGGAGCGGCGGCTGACGATGAACCTGAGGCGGCCCGGCAACCTTGTCTACCTGCTCGGCGAGACACGGGCAGAGTTGGACGGCTCGCTGCTTCACAAATTGCTAAAGTACGAGGGCGGGCAGGTGCCGGGGCTGCCGGAGGGCGCGCTGGAGCGGTATCGCCTGTTGCACGGGGCAATCCGGCGCGGGCTGCTCGTGGCGGCACACGACTTGAGCGAGGGTGGGCTTGCGGTGGCACTGGCGGAGATGGCACTGGCCGGGCGGTTGGGTGTGGAGGTTCAACTGCCAAACAATGGCCTCTCGCCTGCGGAGGTGCTGTTCAGCGAGAGCAACGGGCGGCTGCTGTTGGAGGTGGCACCAGAGGAGACCGAAGCGCTTGAGGAGCTATTCGAGGGCGCGCCGTTGGTGTGTCTGGGCCTTGTGACGGAGGAGCCGACTATCCGAATTGGGATGAATGGCAATATGCTCGTTGATGTTGCAGTGGAGGCGGCGGTGCTGGCCTGGAAGCGCGAGGGGCAGAATGGCGTTACAAAAGGTTCATCCGGTGCGTGAAAAAACTGTCATAAGTATGCGCCTCTCCCGTGCTATAAGCCGCCGAGGGTTACGGGGCGCAGACGACGCGCCCCTCCACCCCGGCTACGATTTTCGTCACTCCCTTCGGGAGTTCACGACAATGCTATTACATAGAGCAAGGCACAGTGACAGCGTGGGACGAGTCCGCAGGACGACAAGGGTGGCAGCCGTAGGCGAAGCGCAACCTACGGTGGTGCAACGTACAGAGCCGCCTTTTATTAAGCCCCACCCGCGATACGTTTCATCAGCCGTTCACCTTTAGCCTCAATAATATGATCGAGCACGCATGAAGAATCCCACCGTTCTTATCCTTCACGCCTCCGGCACCAACCGGGACCACGACGCCGCGCGGGCCGTCGAACTGGCGGGCGGTGCTCCTCGCATCCTGCACCTGAACCAGCTACAGGAGGAGCGCGGCGCGTTTGGCGAAGCGCAGATGCTGCTGCTGCCCGGTGGCTTCTCCTACGGTGACGCGCTGGGGGCTGGGCAGCGCTGGGCGCTGGACCTTGAGCTTTTCTTCCACGATGAGCTACAGACGTTTGTGGCGTCGGGACGGCGGGTGCTGGGTATCTGCAACGGCTTTCAGGTGCTGGTGAAGGCGGGGTTACTGCCCGCATGGGAGGAGCCGACGGGCACCCGCAGCGTGACGCTGGCGCACAACGAGTCGGGCCACTTCGAGTGCCGATGGGTTCATCTGGCGGTCAACCTGGAGTGCCGAGCCGAGTACTTGCGCGAGATGGAGGAGTTGGTTTTCTGCCCGGTGGCGCACGGCGAGGGCAATGTGCGGGTACGGGACGAGGCGACGCTGGCGCGGTTGGAAGCGGAGGGGCTGGTGGCCTTCCGCTACGTGGACGCGGAGGGCCGCGCGGCAGAGGGCGCGTATCCCCTGAACCCGAACGGCTCGGTCGGGGACATCGCGGGTCTGTGCAACGCGGCGGGCAACGTGGTCGGCCTGATGCCGCACCCGGAGAACCACGTCACGCCGCTTCAGAACCCACTCGGCGGCACGAGGCGGCTGGGGCTGGCGCTCTTTAAGGCAATGCTGAATAGGATGTGAGATGTGGGATGACGGATAACGGATTTCACCACAAAGACACAAAGAACACAGAGAACGACCACAAAGAGCCAAATTGTTCTTCAACAAATCCCTTGCGCCTTTGCGTCTTTGCGATATGCCGTTAGTCCGTAATCCGTTAGCGGTCGTCGGTCGTCAGTCGTCGGTCGTCCATTGTTGGAGGTAAGCGTATGCTGAGTGAGCAGGAGATTCGGGAGCGGATTCCACAGGCGTTCGAGGGGACGGAGTTGTCTTTCCTCGGTGAGAGGATGCAGGGGAAGGTGCGGGACAACTACCGCGTCGGGGATAGGCGGGTGCTGGTCGTGACGGATAGGCTCTCGGCCTTTGACCGGATTCTGGGGCTGGTGCCATTCAAGGGGCAGGTGCTCAATCAGTTGTCGGCGTGGTGGTTCGAGCAGACGCGAGACATCGTGGCGAATCACCTACTGGAACTGCCCGACCCGAACGTAACGGTGGCGCAGGAGTGCGCGGCGCTACCCGTCGAGGTCATCGTGCGCGGCTACATCTCCGGGGTGACGAAGACGGCGCTCTGGTACCAGTACAGCCTCGGCAACCGCCACATTTACGGGATGGATTTCCCCGATGGCTTGCAGAAGAACGACCCCCTGCCCGAACCCATCATCACGCCGACGACGAAGGCGACGGGCGGCGCGCACGACGAGCGCCTGACGAGCCAGGAGGTGGTGGAGCACGGGCTGGTTGCCGAGGAGCTTTGGAGCACGGTGTGTGACGCGGCAATCGCGCTGTTCAAGCGGGGACAGGAATTGGCGCGGGCGGGCGGGCTGATTCTGGTGGACACGAAGTACGAGTTCGGCATCGGGCCGGATGGCCGGGTGACGCTGATTGACGAGGTTCACACGCCCGATTCGAGCCGCTTCTGGGTGGCGGAGACTTACGAGGCGCAGCGCGCGGCGGGCGCGGAGCCTGAAAACTTCGACAAGGAGTTCGTGCGGCTCTGGTACGCGGAGCGCGGCTACCGGGGCGACGGCGAGCCGATGCCGCTCTCGGATGAGTTGGCGGTGACGGCGGCGCGGCGCTACATCCGCACCTACGAGATGCTGACCGGGCGCACCTTCGAGCCGGGGGCGCAGCCCACCGCGCGGCGCGTGGAGACGGCGATGCGGCGCTGGCTAGAACGGTATCAGGCGAGCGCGCGGGCGCAGCAGAGCACGGAGGGTCAATGAAAGTCATCATTTTGATGGGGTCGCCCGCCGACAGGCCGTTCGTGGAGAAGATTACGGCGGCGCTGGACCGCTTCGAGTTGCCCTACGTCACGCACGTTGCGTCGGCGCACAAAGTGCCGCGCCAACTGCTGGAACTCGTGGACCGCTACGAGGCGGAGGGCGGGCCGAGGGTCTACATCACTGTGGCGGGACGAAGCAACGCGCTGAGTGGCTTCGTGGACGCGCAGGTGACGGCCCCGGTCATCGCCTGCCCGCCCTACAGCGACAGCTTCGGCGGGGCGGACATCTGGTCCAGCCTGCGGATGCCCTCCGGCGTGGCCCCCGCTGTCGTGCTGGAACCAGCGAATGCGGCGCTTCTGGCGGCGAAGATTCTGCGGCTGGAGGAGCAGGTGGCGGCAGCGCAACAGGCGGCGCGGGAACGGCTGTTGGATGACGACCGACGACCGACGACCAACGACCGCTAGAACAGCGGTCGTAACTTGGGTGGCTGGCAAGCCCAAGAGGAGCAGAGGGGGGTGGTATGTACCGGGACGATAAGCCGAGGGAGGAGTGCGGGGTCTTTGGTATTTACGCGCCGGGGATGGAGGTGGCGCGGACGGCCTACTTCGCGCTGTATGCGCTCCAGCATCGGGGACAGGAGGGCGCGGGCATCGTCACCTGCGACGGGGGGATGGCGCACATCCACAAGGGTGTCGGGCTGGTAGCGCAGGTCTTCGACGAGGAGAGCCTTGGGCACCTGCACGGGCATCTGGGCATCGGCCACACGCGCTACTCCACGACGGGGAGCAGCCAGCTTCGCAACGCGCAGCCGTACCTCATCGAAACGATGATGGGGCCTCTGGCGATTGCCCACAACGGCAACCTGACGAACGCGCCCGTCATGCGGCACGACCTGTTGCAGCGCGGTGTCGGGCTGCACTCCTCCAGCGACACTGAGGTGATTATTCACCTGCTCACGGCGTCAAGTGGGAGCGACTGGCTGGCGCGCATCCGCACCTTCATGGCGCAGGCTGAAGGGGCTTACGCCCTCACCATCATGACGAGCGACGCTATCTACGGCGTGCGCGACCCCTGGGGTTTCCGGCCCCTGGTGCTGGGGCAACTCGGCGAGGGGTACGTGCTGGCGTCGGAAAGCTGCGCCTTCAGCACGATTGGGGCAAAGGTGGTGCGCGAGATTCAGCCGGGCGAGATTGTGCGCCTGAACGAGTGTGGCTACCAAATTTTTCAGGGCGCGCCGCCGCAGCGCCGCGCCTTCTGCACCTTCGAGCAGATTTATTTCGCGCGGCCCGACAGCGTATTGGACGATTTGAGCGTGCATCACGTCCGGCAGGCGATGGGGCGGCAACTGGCGCGGGAGGCCCCCGCCGACGCGGACATTGTGGTGCCCGTGCCTGATTCGGGAACGCCGCACGCGATTGGTTACGCGCAGGAGAGTGGTCTGCCCTACACCGAGGGACTGATTAAGAACCGCTACATCGGACGAACCTTCATTCAGCCGACGGACCACCTGCGGCGCGTGAGCGTGGCGATGAAGTTCAACCCCCTGCCCGCGAACCTGAAGGGGAAGCGCATCGTCGTCGTGGACGACTCGATTGTGCGGGGCAACACGTCGGGGCCGCTGGTGCAACTGCTCCGCGAGGGTGGAGCACGGGAGGTTCACGTTCGGGTCGCCTGCCCGCCCATCCGCTACCAGTGCTTTATGGGGGTGGACATGGCCGCGCGCGAGGACCTCATCGCGGCGACTAAGGACTTGGAGGGCATCCGGCAGCACATCCACGCGGATTCGCTTGCCTTCTTGTCACTCGACGGGATGATGCGGGCGATTGGCGCATCGGACGGCTACTGCAACGCCTGCTTTACGGGGGAGTACCCGATTCCGTTGAAGGTGGGGGAGCAGTACAAGGAGCAGTTCGCTGGCGTGTTCGGGTCGGGCTGATGGGAGCAAGCATGAGAGTGTTGCTGGTCGGCGGTGGGGGGCGGGAGCACGCGCTGACGTGGAAGTTGAGCCAGTCACCGGACCTTGAGCGGCTGTTCGTAGCTCCGGGAAATGGCGGCACGGCAAGGGTGCCGAAGGCCGAGAACGTAGCGATTGGCGCTTCGGATATCGAAGCGTTGCGGGCCTTCGCGCTGTCAGAAGGCATTGACCTGACGGTGGTCGGGCCGGAAGAGCCACTGGTGCTGGGCATCGTGGATGAGTTCCAGGCGGCGGGGCTGCGCGTCTTCGGGCCGACGAGGGCGGCGGCGCAGTTGGAGGGGTCCAAAGCGTTCGCCAAGGCGTTCATGCAGGAGGCGGGCATTCCGGCGGCAGCGTCGGAGAGTTTCGACAACTACCGCGATGCCATTAAACACATCATGCTGGCAAAAGAGCTTCCGGTTATCAAGGTGAGTGGGCTAGCGGCGGGGAAGGGGGTCTTCGTGCCGATCTGCTTCAACGACGCGGAGACGGCGCTGCACATCATATTCGTGGAGCAGCGCTTCGGCGCGGGGCAGAGCGTGGTTATCGAGGAGCGTTTGGAGGGGCCGGAGCTATCGGTGCTGGCCTTCTGCGATGGGGAGAGCTACCGCCTGATGCCTGCCGCGCAGGACCACAAGCGGCTGCGCGATGGCGACGAGGGGCCGAACACGGGCGGCATGGGAGCCTTCGCGCCCTCGCCACTGGCGACGCCGGAATTGCTGGTCGAGATTGAGGAGCGAGTTATCCGCCCAACGTTGGAAGGGATGGTGGCGCGCGGCACGCCCTACGTCGGCGTGCTCTACGCGGGGCTGATGCTGACGCCGCAGGGACCGAAGGTATTAGAGTTCAACTGCCGCTTCGGCGACCCTGAGACACAGGTGATTCTACCTCTGTTGGAGAGTGACCTGTTGGAGGTGATGCTGGCCTGCGTGGAAGGAAGGCTGGGAGAGCAGCGCTTGCAGTGGCGCGACAGCGCGGCGGCAACAGTCGTCATGGCGGCGGGCGGCTACCCCGAACGCTACGAGAAGGGATACAGAATAGAAGGGCTGGACGAGGGGGCGGAGGTTCCGGGCGTGATTTCGTTCCAGGCGGGCACGGCGCTGGACGCTGGAGGCGTCGTCACAGCAGGCGGGCGTGTGCTGGCGGTGACGGGTGTCGCTGATGCGCTGCCGGAGGCGATAGAACGGGCTTATACAGGCGTGGAGCAGATTACTTTCGAGGGCGCGTTCTACCGCAGGGATATTGGTCAATCAGTGGTAAGAGCCTGAGCCATGAGTGACCTGTACAAGCAGGCGGGCGTGGACATCGAGGCGGGGCAGCGCGCCGTCGAGTTGATGAAGGAGGCGGTACGCGAGAGCTTCACACCCGCCGTGCTGGCGGACGTGGGCAGCTTCGGCGGCCTGTTCGCGCTTGACGGCCTACCTGAGCAGCCGGTGCTCGTCGCCTCGACTGACGGCGTGGGGACAAAGGTGAAGCTGGCGGCGGAGTTGGGGCAGTGGGAATCCATCGGCGCGGACATCGTGAATCACTGCGTCAACGACAGTCTGGTCC
>DASVVH010000168.1:0-3045 GCA_036386615.1 Ardenticatenaceae bacterium | reverse complement strand
GCTCCGGCGGGCCACAGCAGGGGCGAACCCAGCCCGGCAGCCGCTCGCGCCCCTCCGGCAGCGGAGGCGGGCAGAACCGCACTCAGGGGCGAGGCCGCCGCACCGGAGGACGAGGCCCGAAATGACATTCGGCGAGTGGTTACGCAGGCGCATCTTCGACCCCGGCGAGCGGCTGATGGTTGCCGTTTACGCCGTCATTCTTGCCGCCCTCGTCACCTTCATCCTCGTGCCCAGCGCCCTGCCCGCGTGGCGCTTCTACGGCACCTTGATTGCGCTCGCCACCTTCCTCGCCATCAACATGACCTGGCTCAACGATGACGATGGACCCTGGAGCCTGTCCAGAGGCAAGCCTTCCTTCATGGTCTACCTGCTGGTGGGCGCGGGGCTGGTACTGCTCATCAACCTGCTTGGCCTGACTGGCACCCCCTCCTTGCTGCCCTACCTCATGTTCCCGCTAGTGGGGCAGGCGTTCGTCATGCTCACCGCCCGCCGCGCCACCTTCTACACGCTCGCCCTCCTCGTCGGCTGGCTGGCCGTCATCTGGTCTCATGGTGTGCCGCTCCACGAGCTCCCTCTCGACGCGGTGGAGGTTGGAATGGGCATGGTCTTCACAGGCGTCATCGCCCTCGTCGCGGTCGCCTATGGAGAACAAACCGCGCGGGCGAACGCCCTGCTGGAAGAGTTGCGCGCGGTGAACACTCAATTGGAAGCCGCCCGTGAGCGTGAGAAAGCCCTTGCCGTCTCGGAGGAGCGGGTGCGGCTGGCGCGTGATATACACGACGGGCTGGGCCATCATCTCACCGTGCTCAACGTGCAGTTGCAGGCCGCCGCCAAGCTCTTCGAGCGGAACCCGGAGCGCGCCGCCGCCGCCATCTCTACCTGCCAGGAAGTCGCGCAGGCCGCGCTCGGCGAGGTGCGCCAGAGCGTCGCGGCAATGCGCGGCTCACCGCTCGACAGCTACTCGCTGGAAGAGGCGCTGGATAAGCTGGTGCGGGATTTTGACCGCCACTCCCCAATCGAGGCGCACTTCGAGCAGGAGGGCACGGCCCTGCCGCTCTCGCCCGCTGCCGCAACCACGCTCTACCGCGCCGCGCAGGAGGGGCTGACCAACGCGCAGAAGCACTCCGTCGCGGGGCAGGCCACCGTCTCCCTCCATTTCAACCCAACGGAGGTGCTGCTGGACGTGTGGAACGATGGCGTGGTGAACGGCGCACCGGATGAAAGCAACGGGGGCGGCTACGGGCTGGCCGGGCTGCGCGAGCGCGCCGATCACCTGGGCGGCACCTTCGCCGCAGGCCCCCAACCCGACGGCACCTTCCGCCTGCAACTCGCGCTCCCTGTGGAAAGGAACGGCCATGATTCGCGTCCTGTTGGTGGATGACCAGATGTTGATTCGCCAGGGTATCGAGACGCTTCTGGAACTGGAAGACGACCTGGAGGTTGTGGGGCACGCCAGCAATGGGCGGGAGGCTATCGCCGCCGCGGAACGGCTCCGCCCGGACGTGGTGTTGATGGACGTGCGAATGCCCGAACTGGATGGGGTCGCCGCCACCCGCGAGTTGAGCCAGAGCCTCCCGCAGACAGGCGTCATCATCCTGACCACATTTGACGACGACGAGTACGTCTTTGAGGGGTTGAAGGCCGGAGCGCGCGGCTACCTGCTCAAAGATGTTAGCAGTGACGACCTCGCCGAAGCGGTGCGAACCGTCGCGGCGGGCGGCGCGCTCATCCAGCCGAGCATCACGCGCAAGGTCGTGGCCGAGTTCTCGCGGCTCGCGTCGGGCAGCACCCCCAGCACCGCACCAGCCAGCACCCCCGCCGCGCCCGACCAATCCAGCCTCACCGAGCCGCTCACCGAGCGCGAGTTGGAGGTGCTGCGGCACCTGGCGCATGGCCTCTCCAACCGCGAGATAGCGGACACGCTCTTCATCACCGAGGGCACAGTGAAGAACCACGTCTCCAATCTGTTGAGCAAGCTGGAGGTTCGGGACCGCACGCAGGCGGTGCTCAAGGGGCAATCACTCGGCCTCCTCTAGTGTCTGGGCCAAGAGGGTCAATTCTATCGTACTCGCTCGGAGGGGGCGGTTGGCATGACCAGCCGCCCCCTTGTATCTCTGCCTAAAGTCACAGGGCAAATCCCTCTTCCGGCACTGCTACTGTCCCCTCATCTGGGATATAGTAGAGGCATCAAACAGTTGATGTGTACCAACGAAAGGATGAACCTCATGGCAACCAATTATCAGGAGACCCCGGTGCTTGACCCGGTGGAAGAGACCTCGCCCGCGACACCCGCACGCCGCAGCGACATGGGCGGGGGCGTGGCGCTCGTGGCTATCGGCCTGTTCCTGCTGGTGGCGCGCTTCCTGGACATCGGCCAGATATTCCTGCTGCTGCTGGGCGGCGGCTTCCTGGCGTGGGGCATCGCCACGCGGACGGCGGGGCTGTTGATTCCGGGCGGCATCCTGTCGGGGATAGGCTTGGGCGTGCTGTTGATGGAAGGACCATTCGGCTCCGTCGGTGGTGACGCGGAGGGCGGGGTCTTCCTGCTGTCGTTCGCGCTGGGCTGGTTCAGCATCACGGCGCTGTCGGCGCTCTTCACCCGCGACACTCAATGGTGGGCGGTAATTCCCGGCACCATCATGGCGCTGATTGGGACGGGCGTGCTGGTGGGCGGCGCGGCGCTGACGGTTCTGGAATTCGTAGGCGACTACTGGCCGGTGGCGCTGATTCTCGTCGGCCTGTACCTATTGTTCCGGCGACAGCAGGCGATGGAGTAGACGGTGGACGGTAGACGGTGGACGATAGACGGTAACTGCCAGGATAGGGTAACAGCAGGAGGGGCATCGCCATGCGGGCGGTGCCCCTCCTTGATGTTGGAGAGGGTTACTGCGTGGTTTGGGCGCGGCTGGCCTCGATGGCGGCGGCGACCTCATCTATGTCTGGGATGGTGCCAAAGCCTGTCTCTTTGGCTGCCGTAATGGTGCCATCGGGAGCGATGACGACGTAGCCGCGCGTGGTATAGCCAATGTCGTCGCGGTAGAAGCC
>DASVVH010000167.1:0-2365 GCA_036386615.1 Ardenticatenaceae bacterium | reverse complement strand
GTTGCCCGGAAGTGCGGCGCTCAGGAGCCATCCATTGCGTGCGACGGTTCTGGCGTAGCGAGGGGCCGACCCAGTACTCAGCCATAGACTCTCCACCTGTAAGCATCACAGCGGGCCATCTCGGATACGGCGAAAGACGAGATGGTGAGACGAACCCGGAAGGGCTGAGATGCGTCGAATGGTTTACCCTTCGACCGACAAGGTATCTGGCGATTATACAGCATCGGCAACAAAACGCAAGCTGGTTCTTAATAAATCGGAATCGTTTAGCCTATGCGTAGGAAAATCGTAGGGAAGATGGCCTCCCTGACGGGCAATCCTACGCGGCGGGAACTATACGCCTGTCGCCTGTTCCTGCAAAAATGCCCGCGCCACCTCGACGTAACGCCCGAAGTTCTCCCGGCGGATGCTGTGCCCCGTGTTCGGAATATGTGCCACCTGCCCCACGCGCCAGAGGCTCGCAGCCTCGGCGGCGATTTCCGGTGTGACGATGCCGCCAAGTTCCGGGTCGCCCGTAAGCAGCAGAATGGGGCAGGCGATGCGCGGAATAATCTCTCGCCAGTCGGGAGGGGGAGCCGTCTGCACGTTGAAGACGTTTGGGCTGAGTTGCTGCTTGGCGTCGGCCCAGGGGCCACGCTCGGCCTCCGGCCAGGCGGGGAACTCCCTCCGCGATTGGGCAATGATTTCATCGCGGCTCTTCTTCCTGCCCGCTATCGTCTTGGCACGCGCTTCCCGCACCTGAACCTCCTGCTCCTCGATTGGAAGCAGCACGAAGTCTGCCCCCCGGAGTGGCGGGTCTTCCAGCAGAATGCAACTCGCGAGCTTAGGGTAGGTAGCGGCGGCGAGGCCAATCGTGGCTGCTCCCATCGAGTGCCCCAGCAGCGCGGGCTTGCGAAGGCCCAGCGCCTCCACCAGCCCTGCCAAATCGGCGGCCTGATGCTCGTAGGAATAATAGTCACCCTCCGGCGCGTCCGAGAGGCCGTGACCCCGCGCGTCGTACATGATGATGTCGTACTCGCCTTCCATCGCCTCCGCGAAGGGCGTCCAGCAGAGGCCATTATCCGTGAAACCATGAGCCAGCACGAGCGGCGGCCTCTCGCCGCTGCCCGTCCGGTAGTAGTGAATCTTGATACCGTTGGCGAGCACGTCGCCTTGAAACCAGTTGGACATGAAGAACGCTTCCTTCCGATACCGACTAGCGATAAAAGAGTTGCCTCAACGGTACGATTGTTCCTCGGATGTACAACTCCTGTGTCACAGGCGCGCCGTTGTGCTGGCCCCAAGTTACAACTTTATGTCAATAAAAGCCTACATTATTCGCCTCTCAATGTAGGCTTTTGTAGGCTTTACTTGTCATAACTACACCTCTACCCCCGCTTGCCCGCCCCTCAGGTAAGCCTCCCATTGAGGGGGATAGTTTGTCCAAATCCATCTTGCCTGGCAACAACTCACTCCTGACCCTCAACCGGGTAGCCTCGGTTGGAGCAAGCCCCTCAGAGGAGGCATTGTATGATTCGATTCTGCTCCCTATAATGGGAACACCCCGTCAGCAGATGAAGCTAGGGCAACTATGGGCACGAGACGAGTGCATCTCTTTGTAACCGGAAGCGTTCAGGGCGTCTTCTTCCGGGCCTCCACGCGCGAGGTCGCAAGGCAACTGGGTCTGAATGGCTTCGCGCGAAACCTGCCTGACGGGCGCGTGGAGATAGTAGCCGAGGGCGGCGAAGAAGGAGTACAAAGGCTCATCGCGTGGGCGAGAACCGGGCCACCACACGCGCACGTCGCACACATAGAGGTCCACCACGAAGAGGCCACAGGGCAGTTTGAAGGTTTCTCATTCAGGCACTAGCTGGGGAATGCTCCGATAGCGTCCCCTTGATCGTTCCCTCTCTTGAGGAGGTACAGTGTCCGCGCCGCTCGTCCCCCTGATGTTGGTCTGGATAGTCGCGCTGCTCTTGGGCGAGCGGCTGCCGCTTGGTTGGCTGACATGGCTCGGCGTGACCGCCCTCTCCCTAGTGATTGGCCTCGTTGTTATCAGTCGTCAGGCGGCAAGGGCGAATCGTGCCCTGCCCCTCCTCTTCCACCCACCTGTATACGGCACGCTCGTGGCCCTGGCCTTCACGCTGGGCGCGGCACGCGGGTCCGCGCATCGTCCCGTCCTCACCGCGACGGACCTCGCGGCCTACAACGACGCGGGCCGGGTGACGGTGCTGGGCACGTTGGCGCGCTACCCGGAGGCGCGAGGGCGCTTCACCCGCTACGAGGTAGCCGCGCGCGAGCTTGTGCTGGCTGGGAGTGGCACGCGCTTAACGGTTAAAGGGCGGCTGCTGGTCACCCTTCCTCCCTACCCCGCCTACCAGTACGG
>DASVVH010000166.1:0-9289 GCA_036386615.1 Ardenticatenaceae bacterium | reverse complement strand
CGATGGAGTGGCGATGGCAGGGCCGGGCGACCTCGTGATGATTGTTGCCTCGCGGGAGGCGGCGCTGGCGCTGCCGGAGAGCTTCGTGCCGGTGGACCACGCGATTACGGGCATCGTGGACGAGGTGAGGCTGATGCGGGGAGAGGAAGCGTGAAGCTGGCGCGCGTGCGGGGAGAGGTGGTCAGCACGGTCAAGCACCCGTTCCTGGAGGGGCGGCTGTTGCTGCTGTGCGAGTTCGTCTCGCCACAGGATGAGGCGGAGGGCGGCTACACCATCGCGGTGGACGCGGTGGGCGCCGGGCTGGGCGACCTGGTGCTGATTCTGGACGAGGGAAACGGGGCGCGGCAGATTCTGGGCGGCGACAACGGCCCCGTGCGGGCGGTCATCGCGGGCATCGTGGAGGAGGTGTACGCGCAGTGAACGCCTATGCCTACCGGAGCGTGGGGCGCGAGGCGGAACTGCGCGAGGCGCTCGTTGAGGCCGGGCGGCGGATGTACCTGCAAGGCTTCGCGGCGGGCAGCGACGGCAACCTGAGCGCGCGGCTGGACGACGAGCGCATCCTGATGACGCCGAGCGGCTTTTCCAAGGGGTTCCTGCACCCGGAGCAGCTTCTGGTCATCAACCCGGAGGGCGAGCTTTTGCCGAGCTTCCACCCGATGCGGCGGGGGCTGCGGCCATCGAGCGAGATGAACATGCACCTGGAGGCGTACCGCCAGCGCCCGGAGGTGCAGGCGGTGATTCACGCGCACCCGCCGATGGGCATTGCGTGTACGGTGGCTAACGTGTCGCTGGCGACGTGCGCGCTGCCGGAGGTCATCTACCACCTCGGCTCCATCCCCACCGCGCCGTATGCGACGCCGGGCACGCCGGAGGGCGCGGAGTCGGTGCGGGAGTTGGTGAAGCACCACGACGCGATGCTGCTGGACCATCACGGCTCGTTGACGCTGGGCGACAGCCCAATGACGGCGCTGATGCGGCTGGAATGGATCGAGCAGGCGGCGAAGGTGATGCTGGCGGCGCACTCCGCGACGGGTGGGATGGTCGGCGATTTGCCGCCTGAGCGCGTGGAGCGGCTGCTGGCGATTCGGCACGACGCCCTCGCCAGGGCGGGGCGGGAGGAGAGCGCGGTCTGCTCGGCCTGCCAGATTCGGCAGGCGGGAGGGAGCGATGTAGACCCGGCCCTCGTGCGCGCCATCACGGAGGCGGTGCTGAAGGCGCTCGGAACCTCCGGCACGCCCTGAGATTCTTCCTTATCCCTCCTTCCTCGCCACGAAGACCAGGAACCCGTGCTCAGGGGTTGCCTCCTCGTCGGTGTAGTCTCCATAGACGGCGATGTCTCGAAAGCCTGCCTGCTCCATCATCAGCAGTAGCTCGTTCTTGAAGTACATCGTCGCTCGAAGGGTGTGCTCCTCCTCGGCAAGCAGGTCGTCTCCCTGCCACTGCGTCGCGCGCATCTGCATGGTGAGGGTCTGTTCCAGGGGGTCAAGGGCGACGAGGCGGGCTTGCAGGCCGTACTCGGTTCCGTCGGAGGCGAGCCTGCGCTCGTCGAGTGGGGGATACTCCATCGGCAACACGCTACACTGCTCCTTCAGCCAGTAGTGCCACGACCACGCATCGTTGTACGGCACCTCGTTGTCGAGGAGCAGCGCGCCGCCCGGTTCCAGGTGCTCGTAGAAACGGCGCAGCGCCTCGTTGTCCAGCCGACGGTCTCCTCCGATGCCCAACGCGCCACAGGCAATGATGGTCCGGTAGCGGCGCGGGATGTCGAGTTCGTGCAGGGCCTGCTGGTAAAGTTGAACCTCGAATCCCTCTTCTGCTGCTTTCTGGCGGCAGAAGGCGAGCATATCGCCGGATACGTCGCAGCCGTCCACATCCAGCCCGGCTCTACGGTAGGGCAACAAGAGGCGTCCCGCCCCGCAGCCCACGTCGAGGACAGGCTGGCCGAAGTGCTCGATAAGGTTCTGAAAGTAGGGGATTTCCGGTCCTCCGACCCTGAACTCGGCCCACCATCGGGCAATCAGGCCGTGGTGCCAAGTCTGCACCTCATCTGTCATGCCGCGCTCCTTGGTTCTGTTGGGATGGCTGCCCATCATTGGACGCTACCACGCAGCGCCTGAATTTGATTTTTCGGAGGTTTTCGCTATTATAACCCTGTTGTCAGGTGAACAAGTCCCGTTCGTCTAGAGGTCAGGACACTACCCTTTCAAGGTGGAGACACGGGTTCGAGTCCCGTACGGGATACTGCTCAGAGGCTCGCGCAAGTAGCGCGAGCCTTTTTGTTTGGGGCGGCGGACGGTTGAGAGTGGAGACGGTAGACGGTGGACGATGGACGGTTACGGCGAAAACCCACATTTCCCCACATGTTAACAATTTTGGTTGTCGGGCAAGCGGGGGTCAGCCCTTCAGGATGCGGTCGAGAACGAGGTCGAGGATGACGATGAGGCCGAGGACGAGCAGGAGGAGCACCCACCAAGGCATGGGCACCCAGATGACGATGTGGACTTTCTGCCAGAGTTGCCAGAGCACCCAAAGGACGGCGACGGCCAGCAGGATTTCGTGAAGGCGGGTGCGGTTTCTCATGATTGTTCCCTCGTGTTACCCAGCAATACGTCAAGCGAGATTGAGCGGTTGCGAACGAGGCGGATTATAGCAGGGGGAGGGCAAAGAGGCATTGAGATGGAGGTAACGGTTCACATGAGGGACTAGAGAAGTGCAGATAGCCGAGCGGGCTATTTGTGGCGGGAGAGGAGGCGGTCCAGCCAGCCGAGGGGGAGGGTGGCGACCCAGGCGTGCCAGCGCAGGGCGAGGTCGTCCAGCCAGTTGTTGACGCGGCGGGCGGGTGTGGGGTTGTGGTTGGTGAGAAGCTCGCGGGCGAGGCGGTAGGTGTCCTGGTAGCGGGTGCGGGTGATGATGGATTGGACGAGTGGCCGCGTTTCGGGGAGGCCCTGCACCAGTTCGTAGAGGGCACGCTCGCGGAGCATCCAGTCGGGGTCGTCTATGGCGATGGTGGCGAGGGCGGCGTAGCCCGCGCGGGGCTGGCCGCGCGCGACCAGTTGTTCGGCGGCGATGTAGCGGATGCGGTTCTGGGGGGCGGTGGCGCTGAGTTGGAGCAGGGCGGGGCCAACGGCACGGTCGGGCAGCTCGTTCATCAGGTGGAGCAGGTGCCAGCGCCCTTCCGTGTCGGTGTCGTCCGCGGCAAGGCGCTCGACGATGCGGGTGACGGCGGGTTCCGCGAGGGCGTTGAGTTGCTGGATGACGGGGGCGCGGTCGGTCGCGCCGATGGAGCCGGTGACGGCGAGGTCCAGGAGGAGGGCAAGGGGCAGTTCGGAGGGGTGCTCGCGCAGGAGGAGGTCGAGGGCACGGGCGCGAACGGCGGGGTGCGGCGACTCGCTGGCAAGGGTGGCGAGGGCACGGGCCGCGCCCGCCCAGCGGCCCGCGTAGCGGTTCAGGTCGTCGGTAGCCCGGACGGCATCACTGCCGGGGACGCGCGCGGAGAGGGCGAGGTCGCCGAGGACTTCGACGGCGCGGGGCAGGTTGGAGTGGTCGGCGAGCCAGATGGCGGCGCGGTGGCGGTCTTCGGGGAGGCGGGAGTGCGCCAGCAGCGCCTCGGCGAGGTGCTGGCCGATGACTGGGTCTTCGGCGCGGGCGAAGGCGGCGCGAACGTCGTCAAGGGTTTCTTCGCCAATGGAGGCGAGGTGATAGGCTGCCCAGCGCCGGATGTCGAGGTCTTCGGCAGTGGAGGCGAGGCGGGCGAGGATGGGCCGCGCGAGGTCTGGTCGGTCGAGGGCGAGAAGCACACGGGCGGCGGCCTGCTGGACCGGCTCCGGGTGGTGGGGCTGGCCGAGCAGCAGGGCGGCACGGCGGCGGACGCTCCTGAGGATGGCGGTGTTCATCAGCCGTTGGGTGTCTGCCGTCGCGGTGTCGGGGGTGCTGGCGAGCACGTCGAGCGCCGCGCCCGCCGCGAGGTCATCGGTGCCCTGGGCCAGCGTGAGGAGGATGGCCCGCGCGGCGCTGGTGTCTCCCTGGCGGCCTATTACCTCGGCGGCGGAGAGGCGCGCTTCGGCGGAGAGCGCGTGCTGCGCGATGGCGAGTAGCGCCTCGCGGGCGGCGTCATCCTCAAAGGAGCCGAGGAGTTCTACCGCCGCCTGGGCCACGTCTACATGGTCGGATTGGGTTGCGAGGGCGAGGAGGGTCTTTCTTACCTGCTCCGGCGATTCGCCCTGCTCGTGCAGCCAGCGCGCGGCTTCGAGGCGAACCTTGGGGTCGTGGGCGCGGGCGGCAAGTACCTGGAAACGGGAGAGGGCCGCGCCGCCCGCCTCGGCCATCGTTTGGAGGGCAGCGAGGCGAATCGCCTCGTCTTCGTGGTGGGCCAGCCGTTCGAGGCGGAAGAGGGCGGTCTGAGCGTCACCCACGCGGGCAAGCTGGCGGGCCACGCCAATGAGGCGGGAAGGCATCTCCAGGCGGGCATCGAGCCGCCAGAGGGTGGGGCGGGCGGCTGCGCCTATCGTGCCGAGGAGGTCCAGCGCCTCGTCGGCCAAATCGCCCGCCTCCGGCGCGGCGATGACGGCTCCAAGCACCTGGGCGGCCTCCTCGCGCTCGCCGGAGGCGAGCAGGACGCGGGCGGCGTGGAAGCGCTGCTCCGGGCTGGCCGTCGGGTCCTGGGCGACCTCGCGGTAGACGCGGGCACGCTCGGCGAGGTCGGGCTGAAGGTCAGGCTCCTGGGGCACGGGGGGAGGCTCGGCGGGAGAGGACTCTACAGGTTTGGAGAGTGGTACAGGCTCTGGGGGCGCGGCGTCCGTGACTACGGGTTCTTCGGGCGCGGGTGGCGGCGCGGGTTCGGGGCGCGGCGGGGCGTCGTAGGAACGGGCGCGGCGCGGCTCAGAAGCTACGGTTTCCGGCTCGTCCTCGATAGGGGGCAGCGGCTCCGGCTCAGGGACGAGGGCGGGCATGGGAGGCGGCGTGTCGAAGAGGGCGCGGCTGGCAGGCAGCGGGGCGGGAGCCTCGCGGGCGCGGAGCGCGGCATCGAGATTGGCAAGGAAATCGGCGCGGGTCGCGCCGTAGGTCGCGGTGGCATCTATCCACTCGGGAACGGCGGTGCCGGGCGGGGCGAGGGCGAGGGTCGAGCGGCCCCGCGTGCGCGCGCCCTGAAGGGCGGTGCGGCCCTGAGCGGTCTCCCAGGGGCCAATGACCAACTCGGCTCCCTCGACAGCGTGCCGGACCTCGTGGGTAACGGGACGCTGGGCGGCGGTGTGATGCAGGTGGAGACCGTAATGCTTCAGGACCGTTTCGAGGGGCGGGACGAGGGCAGTGTAGGGAGCGGTGTCGGGCGAGACGAAGAGGGCCGAGGGGGCGGTTGGCGCTTCGTCCTCTGTTGGGGCGACTGAAAGGCCCTGCCGCCGCAGGGATTGCACAACCTTCTCGACGGTGAAGAGGAGCGAGCCGTTGGGATTTGCCGCGCCGGGTGCTTCGACGGCCAGCCTGCACTGCTCGTCCTGATTCGTGGGGGCGAGGCGGAGCGCGAGCGGGAGCGAGGTAAAGCCCCCTTCGCGGAGTTGCCAGAGGATAGAGCGGCCCGCCGCGCGCTGCCCCCAGACGCCGCCCAACTCGCGGGTGGCCCGCGCGAGGGCAGGCACTACCTGATGGGGCGGTGCCTCAATGGCGAAGTAGAGCGGCAGTTGCATGGGCGAATCCGAAGGCGAGCGGCTGGCAGGAACAGGCACAGCCGATGGTTGAAATACTTTATGGTAATTGCGGCCTTGAGTGTACCAGAGGTTCGGAGGAATATCAACGAGGGGGTTACGGGCCAGGGCTGTGTCAAAATTGGGGAGGAGGGAGAAGCGGGGGCGCGGCGCGGGCCAGATGGGACTACGGCCAGTAACGGCCAGTACTGGCGGGCAAGAAAGGCCAGTACAAGTATAGATATTTGCTGCGTAGCGATTAAAGTGCATTAGTACAAAAGGTTGGCATACAGATCCAGCCAAGTCGTGAAGGAGGCAAAGCGTGTTAACGCCTCAAGGATGAACCTTGCTGGGTGGATCCCCTTAAGGTCGCTTCGCAGATTCACTTCGTTCAGGATGACATGTATGTAGCTAGATGTTATGCAGTCTCCCACTGAGCACATCCTGAGTGCTCAGTGGGAGACTGTACAGTTAAGCTGCATCACAAATCACGCGGCTTTGACACAGACCCAGGTTACGACCAAAGGGGGATAAAAGAACAACGCCCCCATCCATTAGAATAGGGGCGTCGGTTCGGCATTTGGCACCACCGGGGTTGCCCGCCGGAACGTCTTAGCGAGCGGCCTCCGGTGATGCCCACAAACTACAACTACTGTCCATAAGCATCACCTCCTTGCCGTTAAGGATAGCGGAACGACGTGCTACTGGATTCTCGGCGGGAATCCGGGATAATTGGGATAATGAGGAGCGATGCCAGGCGGCTGTTCGTTTGTTGGGAATACTATAGCTGCAAAATGCGATTGCGTCAAATAGGAAAAATTTGCCCATTGCTGAGGTGAAGCACCAACCGGATTGGCGAGTTTCGCGTAATGAGTCGTGAGGATAAGATAGCGGGCAGTGGCCCGGAGATGAAGAATAGAGGTTTGTATGATTCACACTGAACGGCTCTCCAAGAGGTTCGGTGAGTTTGTCGCGGTGGACGACCTGACGCTGGATGTCGCGCCAGGCGAGACTTTCGCGCTGCTGGGGCCGAACGGCGCGGGCAAGACGACGACGGTGCGGATGCTGGCCTGCCTCATCGCGCCGACGAGCGGGCAGGCAACGGTGACGGGCCGCTCCATTCGCGTGGAGGCTGACGAGATTCGCGGGCGGGTGGGGCTGCTGACGGAAGCGCCGGGGCTGTACGACCGCCTGTCGGCGTGGCAGAACCTCATGATTTTCGCTAACCTGTACGGCGTGGAGCAGCCGGAGGCGCGGGTGGAGAAGTACCTGCGGCTGGTGGAGTTGTGGGAGCACCGCGACCAGGCGACGGGCGGCTTCTCGAAGGGGATGAAGCAGAAGGTAGCCATCGCGCGGGCACTGCTTCACGAGCCGGAGCTACTCTTCCTTGACGAGCCGACGAGCGGGCTGGACCCCAGCGCGGCGAAGGTGGTGCGGGACTTTCTGGTGGAGTTGAAGCGGTCGGGGCGGACGATTTTCCTGACGACTCACAATCTGGACGAGGCGGAGCGGCTGGCGGACCGTATCGGGGTATTGAACCGCCACCTGATTGCGCTGGACACGCCTGAGCGCCTGCGGCAGCGGCTGTACGGGCACCGTACGCTGGTGCGGCTGGCAGACGCCGCGCCCGCGCTGGCGGAGGTGGCGCGCGGGGTGCCGGGCGTGCGCGGCGTGACGTGGCGCGATTCGACGCTGGCGGTTGAAATCGAGGAGCCGGAGCGCGACAACCCCGTGCTGGTGGCGGCGCTCGTGGGGGCGGGGGCGCGGGTACAGGCAGTGACGGAGGAGCGCGCGAGCCTTGAGCAGATTTACCTCCAGTTGATTGGCGAGGTGGAAGGATGAACGGGCGACGGATAAGAACGATTTTGAGCAAGGAGTGGGAGGAGACGATACGGAACCGCACGATTGTGGGCACGTTCCTGTTCATGCTGCTGGTTTTTATGGGGCTGCCGTTGGTGATGGCCTTCGCGGGGCCTGCGCTGGCGGGTGACGCGCTGGTCAACGACCCGGATATTCAGCCGCTTCAGGAGGTGCTGACGCAGGCGTTCCCGGAGTTCGCCGAACTTGAGCCAGTGCAGCAGTTCCAGGTGTTCATGCTGCGGCAGTTTCCGGTGCTCTTTTTGCTGGCTCCTATCATGGGCGCGATGAGCGTGGCGACCTACAGCATCATCGGAGAGAAGACGACGCGCAGCCTGGAGGCGCTGCTGGCGACGCCGATTCGCACCAGCGAGTTACTGCTTGCCAAGAGTCTGGCCGCCGCCGTGCCGCCCGTCGTGGCGACGTGGGTAGCCTTCGGTATCTGGGCGCTGCTGGTGCGGCTGCTGGGGGGGCCGGTTGTGGCGGGCTACGCGCTGAACGCGAGCACCTGGACGATGATGCTGCTCATCATGCCGCTCGTGGCGCTGCTGGCGCTGGGGCTGTCGGTGATTGTCAGTTCGCGGGCGAACGACCCGCGCAGCGCCCAGCAGGTAGCGGTGATTCTGGTGCTGCCCATCGTGGCGCTGCTGGCGGGGCAGTTGGGCGGGCTGTTCCTGCTGGGGCTACCGGCGGTGCTGACTGGCGCGGCGGTGCTGCTGGTGGTGGACGCGCTGGTGTTGCAGGCGGGCGTGAAGCTGTTCAACCGCGAGGCCATCCTGACGCGCTGGAAGTAGCGAATGTGGAGTGCGGAATGCGGAATGAAGGGGCGAGGTGTTCCCAAACGCCTGACTGAACGCGCTCCACCCCCTCTCCTGAAACCGGAATGTTGAAGGTGTCGTGTTATGCGGGAGCCGCTTTCAAGTTCGGCTTGAGGCGCAATTGCGCTTCGGCCAGGAGCGCGCCGCCGCGTGGGGCGATGGGGTTCAGGATGGCCCCGTTGGCGAAGAAGGGAAAGTCAAAGGTGGTCGGCTCGCCGCCGCGCTTGCCGGGAACGGGCATCAGGCGGGCGGTGAGGGGCTTGTCGAGCCGCACGGCTAGCGCCGCCACGTCAAGGAGGATGGCGGCGAGGGTTTCGGGCGTGGTGTTACCGGGCAGGGGCACGGTGTCAAGGCCCGTTCCACAGACGGCGCTGTAGAGCAGGAGCGAGTGGAGGCCGTAGGTGCCCTCGCTGGCCCGCGCCGCCAGAACGGAGTCCTCCAGAACGGGAAGCATGAGGCCGCTGAAGCCGCAGCGCGGGTAGTCGGCGCGTTGAAGGGCCTGCGTGGTGAGGGCGGCGGCGGCGAGGGTGCCCATCGCGCCGAAGGGAGCGGCACCCAGCGATTCGATAGCCCCGGCCCCGCTATGTTCCGCGTCGGGGAAGGGCGCGAGGGAGAAGTCGAGGCCGAGGAAGGCGGCGCGGTGCTCCGCCGCGAGGGGTTCCAGCACGGCGACGAGGCCGCGCGCAGTCTCTTCGAGGCTGGCGGAGAGCCTTTCCATCGCCTCTTGCAGGGAGTCCGCGCCGTCGTAGGCGCGCACCGCCAAATCGGCACTTTCGAGGGCGAGAGCGAAGGCGAGGGGCGCGTCCGGCGAGCGCGCGGGGTCGCTGTAGGCGGCGGGAAAGAAGGGGCTGCCCGGCCCGACGTTGGCGAGGGCGGCGAAACGAAGATTGCCGAAGCCGTCAGGGTCGAGGCGGGAGTTGGCCTCGATGACCTTCG
>DASVVH010000165.1:0-9579 GCA_036386615.1 Ardenticatenaceae bacterium | reverse complement strand
AGAGACCGCCATCCCTCTGGAGCGGCTACTTAAGCAGGGGGGCGCGGCCATCCGGCAGGCGACGGTGCGCGGCATCGCGCCCCGCGAGCAGCGCGTCCTTCTGGACGACGGCGAAGCGTTGACCTATGACCGCCTCGTCGTCGCCCTCGGCAGCGAGACGGTCTGGCCCCCGATTGAGGGGCTGCGTGAGCACGCGCTAGCTATGCGCTGGTGGGACGAGGCGGTGCATATCCGGCGGGCCATCGAGGAGAGCTTCGAGCGCGCGGCCCGGACGGACGACCCGGCGGAGCGCAAGCGGCTGCTGACCATTGTCGTGGCGGGCGGTGGCTATACGGGCTGCCAACTCGCGGGCGAGTTGTCCCACTGGCTGCCCGAACTTGCCGACCAGCACGGCCTCTCGCTCCTCGACCTGACCCTCCGCCAGATAGAGGCCGAGAAGTCCCTGCTCTCCGGCTGGGACGCCAGGATGGCCGAGAAGGCGGAGCGCATCCTGCGGCGCAAGGGCGTGCAGATTCTGCTCGAAAGCCCCCTGGAGAGCTTGGACGCGACCACCATGACCATCAAGGGCCGCGGGCCTTTGCCCTACGGTGTTCTCGTCTGGGCGGGCGGTGTCAAAGCGCCCGCGCTGCTGGAAGAGAGCGGCTTCAAGGTTGGGGCACAGGGCCGCGCCCACGTAGACGAGTTTCTGCGTGCCGTAGATTTTCCCCAGGTCTACATCGCGGGGGACTGCGCCCTCTGGATGGAGGGGGACCAGCCACTGCCCGGCACGGCCAGCCACGCGCTCCGGCAGGGCGAGTACGTCGCCCGGATGCTGCTGCGCGAGGCGCAGGGGAAGGCACTGGCCCGCTACGAGCCTGCCAAGCTGGGCCTCGTCGTCTCCCTCGGTGGCAGCGATGGCGTCGGCACGGCACTGGGCCTGCCCCTCTCCGGCCTGGCGGCAGGCGTCCTTAAAGAGGGCATCGAATCCTGGTACCTGGGCACGATTGGGGCCGAGTAGTATCACCTCGTGTTGCAGGCCGAGCATGCCGTCAGGCCACGTTATGTGAACTATGGCTTACAAAAGCTTACATTGAAGGGCGATAATGCAAGCCCTTGTTGACATAAAGTGAGAATTAGAGGCAAGTAACACCTGTGCCTCTGTGATAACGTTATCGGATTTCGTAGAGACGCGCTAGCCTACTTTGCAACTTGTTAACTGTACGAATACACAAGGTTAGCCTATAGCTTCAGCCAAGTCGTCACAGACGCAAAGCATGTTAACGCCTCAAGGATGAACCTTGCTGGGTGGATCCCCTTGAGGTCGCTTCGCAGATTCACTTCGTTCAGGATGACAAGTAAGTAGCTAGAGCTTACTTGATGTACGCCTGGGCAAACACCAATGTATGTGACCCTCGTGAAACAGTACATTTAACCTCTACATAGTCTGACTTGCCAAAACCGGGCGACCCCGTTTAACTAGGCCGCCCGGTTTTTGTGAGGCACAGGGTTCCCGTGTCGTTCGCCGTTACCGTCCACCGTCAGCCATCTACCGCCCGCCAATGACCCAGCTACTGCTCGACAACCCGCTCCTGCTGCTCTTCGTCGTCGCCGCCCTCAGCTATCCATTGGGGCGCGTCCACGTCAAAGGGATTAGCCTCGGCGTGGCGGCGGCTCTCTTCGTCGGCCTCGCCATCGGCTCGCTCCACCCCGATATGCGCCTGCCCGAAGAGATTTACGAGTTGGGGCTGGTCATCTTCGTCTACAGCATCGGCCTGAGCAGTGGCCCGCAGTTCTTCGCCTCGTTCCGGCGCGGCGGGCTGCGACACAATCTCTTTATCGTGGGGATGCTCCTGGTGGCGGCGCTCCTCGTGATTCTGGTGCGGAGCCTCCTGGGGCTACGGGTGACGGTGGCTGCGGGCCTCTTCACGGGCAGCATGACCAACACGCCCTCGCTGGCGGGCGTGCTGGAATACATACGAAGCGTCGCGCCGCCGGAGTTGCTCGACCAGATGCTCGCGGAGCCAGTCGTCGGCTACTCCGTCGCCTACCCGATGGGCGTGCTGGGGATGATTCTCACCATCGCCCTCGTGCAGCGCCTCTTCAAGGTGGATTACCGCGCCGAGGCCGAGAAGCTGCGCGACCTCTACAACATGGACCAGCGCCTCTCGAACCGCACGATATGCGTGACGAACCCCGCCGTCACCGAGGAGAGTATCAAATCGCTGGCGACGCGGCACGGCTGGGATGTGCTCTTCGGGCGGATGCGCCGGGCGGGGCAACTCTCCCTGGCGACGGGGCAGACGCGCTTCATGGTGGGTGATTTAGTGACCCTCATCGGCTCGCCGGAAGACCTGGACGCGGTGACGGCCTACCTCGGCGAGGAGACGGCGGAGGACCTGGAGATGGACCGCGCCGACATGGATTTCCGGCGCATCTTCGTCTCGAATCCTAAAGTCGCCGGGCACAGGCTCCGCGACCTGAACCTGCCGCAGCAGTTCGGGGCCATTGTGACGCGCATCCGGCGCGGCGACGTGGAGATGCTGGCGCACGGCGATACGGAGTTGGAGCTTGGCGACCGGGTGCGCGTCGTCACCAAGCGCGAGAACATGGAGGCGGTGAGCAAGTTCTTCGGGGATTCCTACCGCGCCCTGAGCGAGATTGACATCTTGACCTTCAGCCTGGGGCTGTCGGTGGGCGTCCTGCTCGGCCTCGTCCCTTTTCCGCTGCCCGGCGGGGCGGTGTTCCGGTTGGGCTTCGCGGGCGGGCCGCTCATCGTGGCGCTCATCCTCGGCACGCTGGGGCGCACGGGGCCGCTCGTCTGGAACCTGCCCTACAGCGCCAACCTCACCCTGCGGCAGATTGGCCTGCTCTTCTTCCTCGCGGGGGTCGGCACGCGCTCCGGCTACGCCTTCGTCAACACCCTGCAACAGGGCGGCGGGCTGCAACTCTTTCTCGCGGGTGCCCTCGTCACCTGTAGCGTCGGCCTGCTGACCCTGTGGATTGGCTACAAGCTCCTCAACATTCCGATGGGCATCCTGATTGGCATGCTGGCGGCGCTGCAAACCCAGCCCGCCGTGCTCGCCTTTGCTCACGAGCAGGCCGAGAGCGACCTGCCCAGCATCGGCTACGCCACCGTCTACCCCATCGCCACCATCACGAAGATTCTCCTTGCCCAACTCCTCGTCATCTTCCTTCAGTAGGCCGGAGAACTCTCATGGAGCGACCCCGCAAACCCTTCGACTTTCAGGGCTACGTCCGCGCCATCCAGACCAACCCGTGCTTCATCTGCGAGTTGGTGGCGGGAAACCCGGCCTACCGCCACCACGTCTTCTACGAGGACGAGGCGCACATTGCCTTCCTTAACAAGTACCCCACGCTCTACGGCTATGCCCTTGTCTCGCCGAAGGCACACAGGGAGCAGGTCACGGGCGACTTCGCGCCGGAGGAGTACGCCGCCATCCAGCAGGTCATCTACCGCGTGGCCGAGGCACTGCGGCAGGTCGTGCCCACCGAGCGCGTCTACATCCTCTCTCTCGGCAGCCAGCAGGGCAACCGCCACGTTCACTGGCACGTCGCGCCCCTCCCGCCCGGCGTGCCTTTCGAGGAGCAGCAGCTAGAAGCCCTCGGCATCGAGAAGGGCTATCTGGACCTGACGGAGGAAGAGATGGCCTCGCTCGCCGCCCAACTCCGTGAGGTGCTGGAAGGCAGATGAGCGAATCAACCACCGTGAAAGCTGCCGGACTTGGGACGGAGTTTCGTAAGCTGTGGGCCGCAAGCGCCCTGTCGAACCTTGGGGACGGCGTGGCGCTCGTGGCCGCGCCGCTGCTGGCCGCCACCCTGACCCGCGACCCCGCGCTCGTCGCCGGGCTGGCCTTCGCCCAACGTCTCCCCTGGCTCCTCTTCGCGCTGCTGAGTGGGGCGCTCGCGGATAGGCTGGACCGTCGGCGCGCGATGGCGGTGGTCGGCTTCTCCCGCGCGGCGCTGATAGGGCTTCTGGGCATCGCCGTACTTCTGGACCTGGCGACCATTCCGCTGCTGTACGCAGTCTTTTTCCTACTCAGCACGGGGGAGACGCTCTTCGACACCGCCACCGTGACCGTCCTGCCCGCAGTGGTGCCGCGCGAGAAGCTGCCGCAGGCAAACGCCCGGCTCGCGGGAACGCTGACCGTCACCAACCAGTTCGTTGGTCCGCCGCTCGGCGGCTTCCTCTTCGCTACGGCGGGCGCGCTGCCCTTCCTGCTGGGCGCGGGGGGAATCGCGGCGGCGGCGGGGCTTATCTCGGCGCTGCGCGGCTCGTTCCGCGCGGCGCGCCGGGAGGGGGTAGCGCCCACCGCCCTGTGGACGGAAATCGGGGAGGGGGTGCGCTGGCTGTGGCGGCACCGCTTGCTGCGAACCATCGCGCTGGCGCTCGGACTCCTGAACGTGACCCTGGTCGCGCAGGTCTCGATTATGGTGCTCTTCGCGCGGGAGCATCTGGGCCTCGGCCCGGCGGGATACGGCGTTCTCGTGGCGACGTATGGGGTCGGCGGGGTGGTGGGCAGCCTCGTCGCGGGGCGGGTCATCGCCCGGCTCGGCGCGAGCCGCACCCTGAGACTCGCCATGTTCATCGAAGCGGCGACGCCAGCCGCGATTGCCCTGTCGAGCGACGCGCTGGTGGTCGGCGCGGTGCTCGCCTTCTTCGGCTGTCATGCCATCGTGTGGGGTGCGCTCCTCAGTTCGCTCCGCCAGGAGTTGATTCCTGACCAGCTTCGGGGGCGGGTCGAGAGCGTCTACCGACTCATAGAGTTCGGGGGTGCCGCGCCGGGCGCGTTGCTAGGTGGCCTGCTCGCCGCGCGCTTTGGCCTCACGTCACCCTTCTGGTTGGGTGCCATTACGGGGGCGCTGCTCATCCCCTTCGTCTGGTCAGCCTTCTCAGGCGCGGCGATAGCGAGGGCCAGGAAGGAAGCCGAGACTAACGCCAGCGTGGAGGGTCTTTGACGGGATGGCGTCTTATGTGAAGCAAAGCCTACCAAAGCCTACTTTCAAGGGCGATCAAAGTAGGCTTTGGTTGACATAATGAACGTTCTATTGTTGTGAGGGTGTATCGGCAGGCTGCTCTCAAGGCTTCTCACACGAGGAGCCGCCGAGGATGACGAGGGGCAGACGACGCCCCTCTCCACCCCCGGTTACGAGTTTCGCCGTCCCGCGGACTCTACGACTTGCTCTGGTCTACTGTGCAGAACCCCCGCAGGGGGTGGCGAAAAGAGTAGCCGTAGGTGAAGCGGAGCGAAACCTACGGCGGCACGATGGATGCGAATGGGCTTTTTGAGAAGGCCCTAATATACTTGGCTCACTCCACCTTTGAATAGAGGAAGAGAGATGACGCTTCAACGGATGGACAACGTTCTCATCGTGGTAGACGACCTTGAGGCTGCGAAGGCGTTCTTTGTCGAGCTTGGTATGGAGCTGGAGGGCGAGATGCCACTCCAGGGACGTTGGGTGGACCTTGTCGTTGGACTGGAGAACGTCCGATGCGAGGTCGCGGTGATGCGGACCCCGGACGGTCACGGTCGGATTGAGCTGGACAAGTTCCACGCGCCAGCGGCGGTCAGAACTGAGCCGAAGAACGCGCCAGTAAACACGCTGGGCATACGTCGCATCATGTTCGCCGTCGACGACATCGAGGACGTCCTCGCGCGCTTGCTCGCCCATGGCGCTGAACTCATAGGCGAAGTTGCCCAGTATGAGGACACGTACCGGCTCTGTTACATCCGCGGCCCTGAGGGCATCATCGTCGCGCTTGCCCAGCAGCTCCGGTAAAGCATTTCCGCATGGGCGCAGGTAGAACTGGACTTGCCTAGTGCGAGCGAGACTCGGGTTGGCGCACATCCGTTCACTGGCGTATAACAAATCGTTCGAGCCGAGCGCTCGGCTTTGGCCTCGCGGCGGGATGCGCCTTCCCATATATGTACACTATCATGTGGCTGGCTGTACTGCAAAGTGTCGTTGTATTCAGTCGCATGAACTTCTACAACCGACCCATCATCCAGCTGCAACTCTAGCTACAGATAGGTCAAAAAGTAACGTTAGTTAAGAAGAGTTAAGTGTATTAGTGCCTTTGAGAAACCTTGGACCGACTCCTACTGTTCCTCCAGCCGCTTCCACCGCGCCAAATCCTCCAACCACTGCGCCACGCCTCGCGCACCGAGCACCTGAAACGCCTCGGCGAAGACCTGCGGGCGGTGCCGCGCCGTGCGAAGCATAATCTCCACGTACTCCCCCCACGCGGCGCGGTCCAGAAAGAAGGCGGCGGCGCGCTCCGGCCCCACGTCCGCCAGCGCCCGCGTGAAGTCGCGGAAGATGGCGTTGACATCATCCTTGCCCCCGCGCGGCGCGAGGAAGCGCGCCAGCACCCACATCGCGCTCAGGTTCGCCTGCCGGATGCTCAGAGCCGCCAGCGTTCCCGCTTCCAGGTTCCCGCCGCGCAGGCACTCCGCCAGCCCTGCCGCCGCTTCGGGCAGGCCGCGCACGAAGGAGCCGAAGCCTGTAAAGGTGAGCGGGTTCTGCCGCGCCACTGCGTCCCCAATCGAGAGCAGCGCACGCGCGGCGCGTGCCTGCTCCTCCGGCGGGCCGTCAAGGTGGTGCCGCGCGGGGATGAAGCCGTAGACGGGCTTCAGGTGGCGGAAGGCCGGGCCGGGGCGCTTGTAGCGGGGGAGCAGGGCGAAATATTCCTCGAACAGCGCCGCTAGCGAGTGGGGGCGAGCGGCGCGTCCCGCCGTCACGTCGTAATAGAAGAGGTAGGTCGTGAAGGCGTCCTCGTGGCTGGGGAAACCCTCCCAGATGAGTTGCCGCCCGTCCCGCGCGCCGTCGAGCGTGACCAGAATCTCGCCAACCTGCGGGTCCACCTCGCCCTCCGCGAAGCCCCGCGCCACCGTGCCCACCGTTGGGCAGACCCCCTCAAAGGGCAGCCCCGCGCCTGCCAGCGCCAGCGAGAGTGGCGAGAGCGCGCCCATCGCGTTCACCAGCAGCCGCGCTCCAACGTGGCAGGGCTGCCCGTCCGCGCCACGAAGCCGCGCCACCGCGCGCGGTTCGCCATCCTGAGCCAGCCACGCGTGCTCGAACGCTGTGCCGTCCCGGACGGTGCCGCCCGCCGCCTCGAACCTGCGCCGCGCGAGACTCAGCAGGGCGTCGGCATCTATCGCCACGTCCAGCACGCCGGGCAGGTCGAACTCGGCAGGCGGGCCGTTCGGGTTGTGGAAGCGGATGAAGCCGCGCTGGTACTGGCGGGCGATGGTTGTTTCCAACTCCTCCCACGAGAAGATGCCCCCCTCCACCAGCACGGCTAGCTCCGGTCGCGAGATGTTCCACTCGCGGTGCGTGCGGCCTACCTGTTGGCGGTCAAAGAGGAGCACGCGCCAGCCGCGCTGCTGCATCGCCAGCGCGTGGAGCAGCCCCAGCCCACCCCCCGCGTACACAAGGTCGAACTCCGCGTCCGTCGGCGGCAGTTCAGAACGTCGAACCTGGCTTAAGGGGCTGGGCGGCCTCTCCCCACGCAAGAGCCGCGCCCACCCCTCGTCCAACTGGCGGAGGTGTTCAAGGGCAGGCGCGGCTCCCATTGCCTGAAAATGGTCTTCAAGCGTGGTGGGGAGAGGGTTCTTTTGGGAGTTGTCACGAACGGTTGCTGCCATCCCCCTGCCGCTTCCAGCGTCTCCGCGCGGGCGCGCCCCCGCCGGGGTAGGTTGTCGAAAAGACACTCTCGACGCTCAACTCAAACAAGACGTAGTGGTCCTTCGGGGGATACCCATACTTCGCCGCCAATTCTCGCAGCGCGGGGTCAGTGGTTAACGTAGCATTTCCCATCACATAAAACTCCCCCGCGCCGCCCTCGTTGTTGCTGACCCAACAGTGCAAAGCGTAGCCGGAGCCGCGCTGCAAATCGTATCCTTTGGGAGAGGTTGGTTCCATAAACAGCAAAAGATGGCCCTCAGCAAGGATCGGCGTAACCGGGTGAACACGCGGCGACCCATCAGCACGAACCGTTGCCAGAAACGCTGGACCATCTCCGAACCGTTCTGCGCCAAACGCGGCAAGTTCCGGTTCCGCCTGTGCGAAATCTCCCCAGGAATGGTACATGGCCGCTGCTCTCCTTGATGAACAAGCTGTATTTCAACCCGTAACGCATTATATCCTAAGACATTGACATACATGACGCACTACACCGAGATAAACAGGCATAGAGCCTCCCTCATGTTGTGCGTCATGTATATGAATACCTTTTTGAAAGTGATAAGTAGCTAGACTCAGCGTTTCGTTTCTCTTCGTTTTATTTCTCCTTTTCGGATGTTCTGCAACAACACACTATTTATTAGCAAGTACAATAGAAGCGGTAAAATCAGTGCGGTCGAGAATATGATTCTAACGTCAAAATGAGTAGCAAGAAAGAGATCGGCCATTACATAAATCACAAGCAGAGAATGAACTAGGGTTCCCACCCATTCTAAAGTCATCAATATAACAGGATCTATCTGACGCCTTGGTTTAGCCTGTTCTAAAATGTTATCTGCTTCTTTTATAGAGTACCTTCTCAGTTCCTCCCTAAGCGCCTTATGTTCACCTATTGTAAATACCCCACCATCCTTTACATTAGCAAGCTCTTTAAACTTCCACAATGGTCCGTCTACATCTACGTAGTTCCCAGACTGGATTTCTTCTAGATATCTTTGAAAGAGGGTTTGAGCTAAAGCATCTTTTAGAACCTCTACTGACCCTTCTTTACTCAGTGCTCTTTCTCTCTTCATTTTAGCAGGATAAGCATAGACTCTTCGTAACACAAAAAAGAGCATAGGGATAGCCACCACGCTTGTCAAAATAAGGGTGAGGGCTATTACTTGCTCCCGATTCTCCACAACCATATATAAGATTGTGGCTAGAACAGCAAAAAACAAAGTGCTAGCTGTAAGCACAACCCAGGCTACAAGGAATTCATATCCAACCTTACGTTTACTAAGGGTCTGGATATTCTTTGTGCTTCTTGGTCGAGGCCAAGCAAGGGGGTCGTGATGCAACCAGCTATCCCTTTTCATCGATCATTGTCCTCATTGATTGAGGCGTCATAATCAGCCAAGATTAAACTGATTGTAGAAATAAGTCCATGAGCTATACCAAGTACGACTGTCATAAGTGCAAGCCCAGTTCTGAGAAAGTCAAAGAACCTTGCAATGGTTGTAGATCTAGCCAATTCTGTCTCTAGGACGAGGGTGACCATTTCCAGGATGATGTAGTCAGTCGCTAAGGAACCGCTGTATATTACTATGATTAGAGCATAAAGGGAGACATAATCCAAGGCATAGAGGATCCGCAACCGTATTCTGCGTGCTATTATCTCTTCTTCGCTCGGTCCATTTCCGTTCTCTCCAGCACCAACTGGCCCAGTAAGACCCGGATCAGCCATTGCGAACACTCCAATCGAAGCTTCCAAGGTACGCCTAGTATAAGGCCTTTATGCTTGGCCTTCAAGGGGGGTAGGAGTTTTCTACAGGGCAATCGCATCTTAATGGTGGAGAACCTTGAGCAAGTAGGAGTGATCCCAAGCCGCTTTGAGGCGCTTGGTGTGAATGCCGC
>DASVVH010000164.1:0-5433 GCA_036386615.1 Ardenticatenaceae bacterium | reverse complement strand
TCCCCGCCGCGCCGCGCAGCACCCCCTCGACTTCCACTTTGCCCTGCTCGAAGCCCTGGGCATTCGAGATGCCGCCCTCCCCTGGGACGAAGCACTGTCAAGCCACGAGGCGGGCACCCTCGGCGACTCTCGCTTGATTCTCATACCCTAGCCCTCCGATTTGAAAAAAAAGGCACAATGTATCAATATCTTGGTCTTGAGGGCTGAAAGAGGACGAAAAGAATGGAGCGTGTACAACAGTTCACGGCAATCATTGAACGAGAAGATGACGGGTTTGTCGCCCTCTGCCCCGATCTGGATATTGCCAGCCAGGGCGACAGCGTAGAAGAGGCGAGACAGAACCTTGCCGAGGCGATAGAGCTTTTCTTTGAAGTCGCCGACCCTGCGGAAGCGCGGGAACGATTGAATACAGAAGTGTTTATTACACAAGTGGCAGTTTCGGTTGGGTAAACTCCGTGTTCTCTCAGGCCGTGAGGTCTGCCAGATTCTGAGGCAGCATGGTTTTGTCCAGGTACGTGAACGGGGTAGCCATATTGTTATGCAGAAGCGGCTAAGTGACTCGACTGTTACCGTTCCAGTGCCCGATCATACGGAGCTACGCATGGGAACGCTGCGCTTCTATCATCCGGCAATCGGGTCTACCACGTTCATTGTTTGAAGCATGATGGTTCTACTATAGACACTACAATAACCAGGAGATAGACAATGGCTAAACAGGAAGAGCGTCCCGTTGTAAGGGAGTCTCGCGGCTTGCGGAAAACCGCCACGACCCAGCAAACCGCCCCCGACAGGCGCTGGCTCTGGCTGGCGCTGGGAGTTGGCGCGTTAGTGCTCCTCGCGCTGGCCCTACTTTTCACGCGTGGCGGTGGTGGCGGAGACCTTTCGGGCGTCGCCGAATACCCCAATCAGGTGCGCGACCACGTTAACGGCCTCGTCACCTACGAGCAGACCCCGCCCGTCGGCGGCCCGCACAACGCTGCCTGGCAGAACTGCGGCATCTACGACCAGCCAATCGCCAGCGAGAACGCCGTCCACTCCCTCGAACACGGCGCGGTCTGGATTACCTACGACCCCGAACTCTCGCCGGAAGATTTGGAGACCCTGCGGAATCATGCCCGCGCCCGGCCCTTCACCCTGCTCTCCCCCTTCGAGAATCTGCCCGCGCCCATCGTCCTCTCCGCGTGGGGCGTGCAGCTAACTGTCGAGGAGCCGGATGACCCGCGCATCGCTGACTTCATCCGCGCGTATCGCCAGGGGCCGCAAACGCCCGAACCCGGCGCTATCTGCACGGGCGGCATCGGCGAGCCAGTCGAGAGCTAGCGATGGAACAGCTTCAATCCCAACCCACGACCCTGCGACCATCGTCGCACCTGCCCTGGCTGCGGCCTCTGTTGCTGCTCGTCCTGGCGGGCATCCTCCTCGCGCTGCTCTGGAACCTGCTCCCTTTCAACCGGGGCCGCGCCGACGTGACCTTCGCGCGTGACATGTCCGCCCACCACGCCCAGGCCGTTGACATGGCCCTCATCCTGCGTGACCGGGTTGAGGACGAGCAACTGCGCCTCTTCCTCCTCGACATGGCCCTGACTCAGCAGACCCAGATAGGCCAGATGCAGGGCTGGCTCGCCGCCTGGAACGTCCCCCTCGCGGGGCCGGAGCCTATCATGGGCGGTCAGGGGGAGGCAATGGGCATGGCCTCCCAGGAGCAGGTCAACAGCCTGCGCCACCTTCCGGTTGACGAGGCCGAAGTGCTCTTCCTCCAACTCATGATTCGCCACCACCAGGGCGGCGTCCTCATGGCGGAGGATATATTAGAGCAGAACCCTCGCCCGCAGGTTGCCCGCCTCGCCGAATCCATCATCGCGGGCCAGCAATCCGAGATGGAGTACATGACCAGTCTCCTTCAGGAGCGCGGCGCGGAACCCCTCACGCCCCTCGCTCCAATGGAGCACGGCAGCCACTAAAAAGCATCTCACATACACATATAGAGAGGGGGTCAGTGTTACACTGACCCCCTCTCTATATTTAGAAGCTTCAGGGCATCTCAAACGTCCGCTCTCGTGCTGCGCCGCCGAGGGTTACGAGGGCAGACGACGCCCCTCTTCACCCCCGGCTACAGCTTTCGCCGTCCTGCGGACTCTACGACTTGCCTAGATGGACGGCGTAGAACCCTCGCAGAGGGGTGGCGAAACATGTAGCCGCAGGTGCAACGTAGCGCAACCTATGGCAGTCAGGGAGGACACATGCGTTATGCCATGAAAGCCGTTAGCGGTCGTCAGTCGTCGCTATCAATGCGCCAAAATCTGGCTCAGGAACAACTTCGTTCGCTCCTGTTGAGGATTCTCGAAAATCTGCTGCGGCGTTCCCTTCTCGACAATCTGCCCCTGGTCCATGAAGACCATGCGGTCCGCCACCTCCCGCGCGAAGCCCATCTCGTGAGTGACGCAGAGCATCGTCATCCCGCTCTGCGCCAAGCCGCGCATCACGTCCAGCACCTCTTTAATCATCTCCGGGTCCAGCGCCGAGGTCGGCTCGTCGAAAAGCATGATGCGCGGCTGCATCGCCAGCGCCCGCGCGATGGCGACGCGCTGCTGCTGCCCGCCCGAAAGCTGCCCCGGAAACTTCCGCGCCTGCTCACTGATGCCCACTCGCTCCAGAAGCTCAAGCCCCTGCGCCTCCGCCTCGCTGCGCGACAGCTTGCGAACCCAGATTGGGGCCAGCGTGATATTGTCCAGTACCGTCAGGTGTGGGAAAAGATTGAACGACTGGAACACCATCCCCGTCTCGCGGCGAATCGCCTCGATGTTGCGAATGTCGTGGCTCAACTCGATGCCATCCACAATGATAGTCCCGCTCTGGTGGTCTTCCAGGCGGTTAATCGTGCGGATGAACGTGCTCTTGCCGCTCCCCGACGGGCCGAAGATAACCACCACTTCACCCTTCCGCACCCGCAGGCTCACATCCTTCAGCGCCTGGAAATCCCCATAAAACTTGTTGACATTCTCCGCGAGAATGATGTACCCCTCATCTACCCTGCTGCTCATCCTCTCACCTCGCTTCAACTCTTGGCGTTATCTCGTATCCCGCATCTCGCATCCCGTATCTCACCGCTGGCCCACACCGAGATTCCGCTCGATGCGGAGGCTCACGCGGGACATCGTGAAGCTGAAGACGAAATAGACCAGCGCGATGAAAACGAACACCTCGCGCCACACGCCGCCCGGAATGCCCAGCCACGCGGGCTGCCGCACCACGAACTGCGAGATGCCCAGAAGGTCGAACAGACCAATAATCGTCACCAGTGACGTGTCTTTGAAAAGGCTGATGAACTGCCCCACCAGCGCCGGAATCACCGCGCGCAGCGCCTGCGGCAGCTGAATTCACAGACTCGTCTGCACTGTGCCCAGCCCCAGCGCGTAGGCCGCCTCCATCTGCCCTCTCGGAATGGACTGCAAGCCGCCGCGCACATTCTCCGCGAGATAGGCCGCGCTGAACAGCACCACCGCCACCATCGCCCGCACCAGATTGTCCACGCGCACGTTAGCGGGCAGGAAAAGCGGCAACATCAACTGCGCCATGAAGAATACAGTAATCAGGGGCACCCCGCGCACCACCTCGATGTAGAAGGTCGAGAAGAACTTCACCACCGGCAGGTTGCTCCGCCGCCCCAGTGCCAGCAGCACTCCGAGCGGGAACGACGCGACGATGCCGATAATCGTGAGCGACATCGTAACCAGCAATCCGCCCCACAGGTTCGTCTCTATCGCGCGGAGCGGACCATCTTCGCTGACGCCATGCACCAGCACCAGCATGATGAACGGGAACGACAGCAGCCACCCGATGTTCGTCGGCCAGCGCAGCCGCTTCGGGAAGCGCGACCCCAGAACGTACCCTACCCCAACCAGCACCACCGTCCCCGCCATGAACACGAAGGTCGGCAGAGGGTTGCTGGCGAGCGAGGGCGACGCTGGCAACAGCAGAGAGAGCACCGTCAGCACTGCCATCAGCCCGCCAAAGGCCGCTGCGAGGCCCAATGCAATGCCCCCGCTGATGCCCGCGCTCAGGCCCAACAGCAGCGCCACAATCCACACGGAGATTTCCACGCGCCACACCGCGTCCGAGGGATACTGGCCCACCCAGAAGAGCTTTAGATTGGCGATGATGGCGGGCCACCCCTGCGAGTCCAGCGCCCAATCCATCAGGCCAGCCAGCAGGCGGACAATCAGTGCCAGCATCACCAGCGTAATAATGCTGTTCATCCAGCTATTGAAAAGATTCGCGCGCATCCACTTCCAGGTGCCGGGCATCTGGCGCGGTGCGGGGGAGGTAGCGACTTGTGAGGCCAACGCGAGCCTACCTTTCTACAATCTGGACGCGGCGGTTGTAGATGTTCATGACGAGCGAGGTGAGCAGGCTCATGGTCAGGTAGCTGCCCATAATCATAAGAATGGGAGGGACAATCTGCCCCGTCTGGTTGTTGGTCGTGACGCCAACTGTGAACAGGTCGTAATAGCCCACCGCGATGGCGAGGCTGCTATTCTTGGTAAGGTTCAGATACTGGTTGGTCATTGGCGGAATGATGACGCGTAGCGCCTGCGGCAGAATCACCAGCCGCATCATCTGCCCCTCCGTCAGCCCCAGTGCCCGCGCCGCCTCGCGCTGCCCCTTGCTCACCGACTGGATGCCCCCGCGCACAATCTCGCTGATGAAGGCGGCGGTGTAGAAGGTCAGCCCCAGCAGCAGCGCCAGGAAGGGCGCGGTCAACGTCGTGCCGCCGGTGAAGTTGAAGCGGTTCAGCACCGGGACATCCAGCAGGAGTGGAGCGCCGCCTGCCGTCAACGTGACAACCAGAAAGCCCAGCAGCGCCACCGCCAGGAGTGGCGTCACCGCGAAGGGCAGGACGAAACCGGGACGGTCCCGCCGCCGGATTTGAACCTGCCGCCACACGTACCCGACGATTCCCGCCCCCACAGCCGCCACGAGCCAGGGCAGGTACGCGCCCCACGTCTCGCTGCCGCGCGGCCACGCCATGAAGCCGCCGCGGTTGCTCAGGTGAAGCAGGCCGCCGAGGCTGATGCTCTCCTGCACGCGCGGGAACGTCTGAATCAGCGTTGCCCAGAAAAAGAGTTGCAGCAAAAGAGGGATATTGCGAACAATCTCAACGTAGGTGTAGGCTATCTTCTGCAACAGCCAGTTACTCGACAGGCGGCTGAGGCCGATAACGAGGCCCAGCAGTGTCGCCAGGAAGATTCCCGTCACCGCCACCCGAATCGTGTTGACCACGCCCACAATGAAGGCCCGCCCGTAACTATCCGACGGCGAGTACGCGATGCCCTCGCTGATGACGATGCCTGCTGGCTGGTCTAAATATCGAATATTGGGGAGCAGATTGCTCCGCGTCAGCCCCTCCACCATGTTGTTGTAGAGGAACCCCAG
>DASVVH010000163.1:0-3314 GCA_036386615.1 Ardenticatenaceae bacterium | reverse complement strand
GGGCTTTATTTACCCGCCGGGGATTGCGGTGATGAGATTCGCCTTCGGCTTCCGGCGACTCCATTGTGCTCCTCAGTCTCTCAGCGTTGCGGTTGCAGCACAAGGTGGCCCTCAGCGACAGGCTCTACAGCCTCGCGGTCCCAGAGCATCGGGTGGTGCTGCCCCGTCTGCCACTCCTCGAACATATCCATGTAGTGCGGGTGGTAGGGATGGCCGCTCTGCCCCGTCGAATGGACGGTGCGGCTGCGCTCCCAATTGGCAACGTCCACTATCATTCGCATCGAGACGTGCCCGCCGATGGCGGCTGGGTCGTCGGTACTCCACCCGTTCGCGTTAACGGTACTGGCGCTCCCGTCGGCGGGATAGGGGCCGCGATTAACCAGCATTTCAACCAGCCCAATACCACTCTGGCCGAGCGGGTTGCTGACGAAGGTCGCCGTGTGGATGCGCCCCCACTGCCAGTCGTCCATCTCCCCGCCGACGTTCTGCTCGAACCACCCCACCGCCTTGCCCACCGCGTGAAGCAGAATCTGCTCGCGCGTCTCCCGTTCCGGCGTGTTCACGTCGTCCCACCACTCCGCCTCCGGCTGCCCGGCGAGGCTGTGCATGAGGATACGGCGGTCGCCACCGAAATTGTTGTAGAGGTCCATCGCCTCGCCCGTCTCGTCGGCGAAGATGTCCTGCGTCAGGTGCATCCACGTTATCTCCCACAGCGCCGCCGCCACGCTGTCCCGCCGCGCTTGCAGGTCCCACTCGCTCATCCGTTGGAGCGCGTCCTGCACCTGTCGGTCGGGGCTGGAAAGGGTGGCGAGGATGGGCTGGTAATCCGCCGCTATCATCGAGTAGCTATCACTCTGCATTCGCGCGATGTCCTGAGTGCTGACTTCTCCATCCCCCGCAAGCTCCGCCTCAACCATATCCACGATGCGCTGCGCGCGGTCACCGTTGTCCCAGATGTGACCGAGCAGGTGGGGATACGCCTCGTCCACCACCGCGTTGTTAGCCGTCACGATGTAACCATTGTCCGGGTTGAAGAGGGCGGGCATCTCCTCGAAGGGCACGTACCCCTCCCACTCGTACTCGCCCGTCCAGCCGGGAACCGGAAGCAGCCCATTCCCATTGTGGCGCATCGGAATCAGGCCAGGCAGTTGGTAGCCGATGTTACCATCCACATCGGCGTAGACGAAGTTCTGAGCCGGGATGTCCCAGAAGGTCAGCGCCTCGCGGAAATCTTCGTAGCCCTCGGCCTGATTGAGCATGATGACCGATTTGAGGAGGCGCGCGGGTTCCGCCGCCGTCCACTGCATGGCGAGCACGTCGCTCGTCTCGTCTATCACGGGGTTGATGATGGGGCCGTGATGCGTCGCCAATACCTCCAGCGTCACGTCCTCGCCGCCGCTGACGTGAATCGTCTCTGAAAAAACCTCCATGTCGCGCCACTCGCCCATGAACTCGTACTGGCGCGGGTTGTCGGGGTTGACCCGCTCGATGAAGAGGTCCTGCGTGTCCACCGTGCCGTTCGTGACGCCCCAGGCGATGCGCTCGTTGTGCCCGATGATGACGCCCGGCACCCCCGCGAAGGAGAAGCCCCGCACGTTCCAATCCGGCGCGTGCAGCCCCACCTCGTACCAGATGGAGGGCATCTGAATACCCAGGTGCGGGTCGTTCGCCAGCAGGGGCATTCCCGTGTCGGTGTGCTCCCCACCGATTACCCAGTTGTTGCTGCCCAGCACCTCGCCCGCGCCCAGCGCGAGACCGGGAGTGAGCGCGCCCGCCACCTCCGTATTCACCCGCGCCCAATCCACGCCTGAAGGGATGCTCGTTTGTCCGGTTGGCGAGATAGCGTCGCCGGGAACGATGACCGGGCGGTTCTCCGGGTAGAGCGGTATCAGTTCCGCGACCCGCTCCTCGCCGAGTGCCTGGATGAGTTGTGCCCGCGCCAACTCGTCGCTCCAGTTGCCGCTCAGGTCGTCGGACATCACCACGCCCCACCCGACGGTGTTCAGCGGGGTCCAGGGTTCAATCTCGCGCGGGTAGAGCCGCCCTAGTATCGTGTGGTTGATGGAAAGCTCGCCGCGATTCGCCTCGATGTAGGCGTTCACCCCCGCGCTGTACGCCTCCAGAATCGCCATCATCTCCGGCTCTTCACTCTCGTAGTGGGCGAGCGTATCCCGCGCCATGCGGTTCCAGCCCATCGTGCGGATGAAGGTGTCGGACTCGACCAGTCCCTCGCCCGCCACCTCCGAGAGCCGCCCCGCGCTGACGTGCCGCCAGAAGTCCATCTGCCAGAAACGGTCCTGCGCGTGGACGTACCCCTGCGCGAAGAAGAGGTCATGAGTATTGTCGGCGTAGATGTGCGGGATGCCCCACTCGTCGCGCAGGACGTCTACTTCGGCCTGCAACCCCGCCACCGCCAGCGTGCCGTCCGTCTGCGGGAAGGGCCGCCGCACGGCGACGACGCTCAGGATGCCGAGGCCCGCCACCAGCAGCAGGGCAATAGTCAGGATAACAAGTGCTAGCCGCCGCACTCGACGCATAAGTCGCCTCACTCTATAAATAGAAACTGAGAAGTGTTAGCTTTGCTTAACGTCGAGTCTAATCTACTTCACGAGGAAATGCTAGTCTCCTGGGGATCGGGGAGCAGGGGAGAGGGTATCGTTGGGACGTGTAAAGAGGGTGAGGCCAGTATCGGCCAGTAACGGCCAGTACTGGCGAGCAAATAAGGCCAGTATAGTAGAACTTATCTGGCTAGCAACTATATAGTTACATTAGAAGGTGTGTGGCTCAGGCGCGGCCCTCGTGGGAGCGCGCCTTCACCCTCAAGTTCTAACCTCGCTTTCAACTTTCCCTCATCTCTCCTTAATCCTCGCTGTTTATCCTGATAGTGTACCCATATTCGTATCGAGGGAGAGTGCCATGAACAACAGACAAACTCGCTGGTTCATCGGCGTGGCAGCCGTCATGCTGATGGTCGGTGTTCTTCTCGGTGCCGCCGTTGGCGGCCTGACCGCCTACTTCGTCATGACTCAGTGGGCCGCGCCGGAGACGGTCGCCGTCGCGCAGCCCGCCGAACCTTCCGATTTCGTGCTGCCGCCCGCCGAGCCGCAGGCGCAGACCACTCCCACAGAGGAGCCGACGCCTACCGCGCCGACGCCCACCGCGCCTACCCCTGCTCCCGAAACGGGCGGCGCGGAGGACCCCATCGTCGCCGCCGTCCAGCGCGTGCAGCCCGCCACCGTCTTCGTCCTGACGGACGCGGGCAGCAGTGGCTCCGGCTTCATCATCTCGGAGGACGGCTACATCGTCACCAACAA
>DASVVH010000162.1:0-4162 GCA_036386615.1 Ardenticatenaceae bacterium | reverse complement strand
CCCGGCGGACGAGTTGTGGCAGAGGGTAGATATGTTTATCGGCAGGGCGGCGGTTGCCGTTGCCCCTGTTGCCGCCTTTTCGATGCAGGGTGTTGCCGTCGCGGAAACCTTACAGCAACCGTATGCTCCTACGAGGCAGGCCATGCCCGCGCCGGAGCGGACAGCCTCCTCGTTCCTAGATGCGCCGCCTGCTGCCGCCGCCGCTACTACTCCCGCGCGGAATTCCTTTGTGTCCTCAACGGCAGAACAGATGCCAAGAGATACAGAGGCGGCATTAGCTGAAGAGGAAGAGGCGGATTCGGAGGCGGTGGATAAAGTCGACGGAAGCAGGAGGCGGCGGCTCCCGTTGCCCGTCACAATAGTGCTCCTGCTGGTAGCATTATCAGGGGCCGTCTGGCTGGGGATGCGCTACGCGGCCCCGCTAGTTTCCGGCCCGCCACGCGCTACGCCCTTCCCCCTGCCGGAGTGGGTTCAACAGGCGCGGGAGGCGCAATACGCTAATGACTCTGAGGAGGCCGAGACCCTCTTGACGGAGGGGCTGGATGAGAACCCCGGCCATGTAGCCGGATTGGTAGCCTTGAGTCACCTTCTCCGGGACGAGGTTGGACGAGAGGCCGAGGCGCTTACCGCCGCCGAGGAAGCCTTAGCGAACGTTAGCAACTTCGAGGAGCGGGCACTGGCTGCCGAGGCATTCGTGTGGACGATGGCCCATCAGGGTCAGCCGGACCTGGGGAGAATGCTCGTCAGCGGCGAACAGGCAGCCGCAGAGACGCCGCGCAGCCCGCACGCGCAGTGGGCGCTGGCAATGGCCGCCGCCGTGGAAGGAAACACCGAGAGGGCACGCGAGGCAGCGCAATTGGCTGCACGACTCGCCCCCGCAGGCGAGGAGGCGCAAAGCGCCGCGAAGTTGGGCGCGGTGTACGCCCGCATGGGTGACGGCGAGGCGGCAGTGGAGCAGTACGAGCAAGCTGTCGAGCAGGTAGATTATGTGCCCTGGCGGGTTGCACTCGTCCGGGTGCTGCAAGAGTTGGAGCGCACAGAGGAGGCCGAGGCGCAGCTAGAGCACCTTCGCGCCATTGCGCCGGAACACCCGGCAGTTCTGGAGCTTGAGGCAAGTCCCTAGCACCGCAGTGTACTGTTTCACGAGGTTAACACACACTGGTAGATCAAGTAAGGTCTAGCTACTTACTTGTCATCCTGAACGAAGTGAAGGATCCACCCAGCGACATGCCTGTCGTAGAGCGTTAGCACGTTTCGCCCTTCCTTCGTGCTTGGGCCAACCTATATGCCAACCTTGTGTATCCGTACACCGCAGGAGATAGCCAGTGACAAAGAAGAGAAGGCCCATCCGTGTAGGATGGGCCTTCTCGTTTGCGTAGTCAACTTCTGTTAGTCGAGACTGATGGTTGTATCCGACTCCAGCGAACCCATCTTTTCGAGCACACCTACCGAGATGAAGCTGCCCGTGATGGCATCACCGTCTTCAGCGTCGAAGACGAAGAAGCGGCCCGCGATTGGGGCAGTGGCGTCGGGCTTCGCCGTGATTCCGAGAGGAATATCAGTCGGGGGAACCCAGAGCGTGACGACCCAAACGGGTTGATGGTCCGCCACGCCCGCGACCTCCACCAGCCCCGGAAAGACTTCACGGGCGCGGGCAACGCGCACGAGGCGCGCCATTGCCGTCGAGCGGTCTCCACTGGGGGCAATGTTCATCGCGAGTTGGATGGCGGCATCCGGCGTCTTCACGGATGGAGAGGGTGCTGGCGCGGGCGCTTCCGCCTGGGTCTCTTCAGGCTCCGCCGGAGGCGCGGCCTCTGGCCGGTTGGCGGGTTGCGCGGGCTGAGAAGGCTGCGCGGGTTGTGCGGGTTGTGCGGGTTGTGTCGCTGGCGCGGCCCCCGCGGGATAGATAGTCATCGCGCGGACGCCAAACCGCTCGGCCTCGGCCCATGTGCGGACGCGGATATCAATGTGCGGCAGCCCATTCCAGTAGTCGTAGGCTCCGGTATCGTCACAACGAAGTCTGCCGTAGCCGGGCACATCAAAGACCCGGTTCTTCCACGCGACAGGGCAGGCCATGCCCGGCGCGTTAACGTCGCCGCCCCAACGGAGGACGCCACACCGGAATGGGTTGTCCGGGTGGCGATCACAGGTGTAGTTCGTCGCGCTCACGCGAATCCCCTGACCCTGGCCTCTGGATGGTTGCGGCAGTGTCATCCACACCAGCGCCGCGAGGAAGAAGGCACCCAGAACTATATTTCGTTTCATAGAGTCTCCTGCAAGTTCCCGTAATCAGGCCCTACACAACTGGACCATAATTAGGGACTGATTCTGGAGACGCACTACCCTTGACCGTAGTGCGTCCTTGTGAGGCGGGCAGCTAGAGCTGGTCGCCGTCTAAAGCACCACGAGCAGGGCTACAGATTTTGTAGTATCAAGGTTTGAATGTCGCTCCGTGCTAAAGGTGCGCTCCCATTTAAGGAGCACAAGGAGCCATTCTACAGGTTTCGTGGTAAATGTCTAATTTGCTACGCGCAGCCTACGCTATTTCGCGTAGGGTTTGCGTCAGAAAGCTACGCAGTATGGCGGGGTGAGGAGATTTAAGGGGAAGTGAGCGGCCCGGTGTTGTCGCCACCGGGCCATTATGAGGAGTCTTGGGGCTTTACTTGCGAAGGGGGACAACGCCATTCTGCACGCCGCTGGCCGTAAGCACGCGCAGGATGGTTTCAGGGTCGCGGCGGCCCAGGTGGTGCGCCAGGTCAACCGGGGAAAGCGGGCGGTTGTTCTCTGCCAGGAAGACGCGGAAGACGCCCTGCATGAGGGGCAAGCTGTTGTTGATGTAATCCGGCTCCCAACGCGATTCGGCGAGGATGGTCTCGCGCAGGCTGTCCAGGCGGAAGACTTCGCCTGTCGTTGGGTCTATGTAGTCCACCTCTTCGGGAGAGTGCCCATCTGCGAACTTCCGCAGAAGGTTGGGCGAGAGTTGGTTACGGATGAGGCTCTGAACATCCAGTCCGTTGCGCTCGAACCAACTCCAGTCAATGTGGAAGAGGGTGTTGGTGGTAGGCCGTAGTAGCTTGAAATTCATAGTTTCCTCTACGCCAGTCGTGACAGGAACCAGCGGGGATTAAGGGCAGTGCCCACGTTGGTGAAGCGTCCATCGCGGGAGAGGGCGTAGTTGAGCGAGAACTGCTTGACCTCGCTGCTCGCCTCGTCCTCAACAGGAATCTCGGTTAGTAGTTCCGCCGGGGCCATCGCCTCGCCTGTGATGTCAATCATCGCTTCCGCGATGTTGCGGTGGCCCTCGTGGAAGTCTACAAGCATGAGGCGGGGAAGCCAGTGCGGGCCGAAGCGCAAGAAGCTGTCGCTCTTGCCCAGCGTCTCTTCTACTGTCTCCTGCACGTAGGGGCTGAACCGGGTAACAATCTCTTCCGGCTCCATCCAGGACTCGGCGCTGCCTGCCACCTGTAGCACGCCTTCCCTGAGTCCTGTGGCGAACTCGCGCGCCTCGCCCGACTCGTCAAAGCGGACGCGGATGACGCTGAACTCGCCGTATCGCTCGTTACGCCCTGGCCGACTCTCGACTACTTCGCCTACAAGACCGTCCAGTAGCGGGAAGGTAAGCTCGTCGCCGACCTCGTAGCTCTCGGTTGGGGCATAAGCCCCGTTGCCGCCACGCCTCGCCCGCTTCACCGGGGAGAGTTGGCGATCCATCAAGTAGCGGGCAATCTCATCCGTGGTGAGGGGGGTGCCGTGCTGGAGGAGGTATTCCTGTAGTGTCGTCTCGTCCTGCGGCTCAATCGTGAAGTCATCGCGCCAGTATTCTTCGGTTTGTGCCACTCTTGCCATGTATCAGTCCTCTATTGGAGAGTCTAAAACGCGCTAGCTGTCATTATAGCATTGGAATATCCACGCCTTTGGCGCGGGCGGTCTGCCGCGCGAGGTCGTAGCCTGCGTCGGCATGTCGAGCGACGCCGATACCCGGATCGTTGGTGAGCACGCGCTCCAGACGGCGGGCCGCTTCGGGGGTGCCGTCGGCGACGATGACCTGCCCCGCGTGCTGGCTGTAGCCGATGCCGACGCCGCCACCATGATGGAAGCTGACCCAGGTCGCACCACTGGCAACATTGAGCATGGCGTTCAGGATGGGCCAGTCGCTGATGGC
>DASVVH010000161.1:0-1586 GCA_036386615.1 Ardenticatenaceae bacterium | reverse complement strand
CTCAACTACCTGGAGGGGCGGCTGCCCTGGTACGCGACCGTTATTCACGCTGGCGATTCTAGCCTCGTGCCTGCCGGGGCCGACATTACCCTGCTGGACCAGCTTATCCAGCGCTACCCAACAATCTACCTCGTCCGCCATCAAAGCGCGCAGAACGACGAGAACGAGGGTCGCCGCGCGGTGGAACGCTACCTGACGGAGCACGCCTACAAGGTCGGGGAGCAGCGCTTCGAGGAGTGGTCGCGGCTGATTCGCTTCAGTGGAGCCTCCACGCCCGCCGAACAGTCCAGCCGCGAGCACTCTTTGGGCGAGGTCAGCCTTAGCGAGTACGAACTGCGCGTCCAGAACGAAGCCTCCGTGCCGCCCGGCGCGGGTCCGGTCTCGAACGAGCCTACCGAGCCGCTGGACGACGGCATGGTTCAGGCCCGAACAGGCGACACCCTGCAAATCAGCCTGCGCTGGCAGGCTGAGAGCGTGCCGCAGGCGAACTACACAGTCTTCGTTCAACTGCTGGACGCCACTCCACAAGTCGTGCTCCAACCGCCCGACCACCAGCCGGGCGACGGCCTCTTCCCCACGAGCACCTGGAGCGCGGGGCAGGTCGTGTCCGACAACCTCGCCATCGAGCTAGCCGTACCACCCGGACGCTATCAGCTAATCACGGGCATGTACCGGAATGACGTAGAGGGGCTGCCCCGCCTCGCCGGGCCGGAGGGCGACTTTATCCGGCTCTCCGAAATCGTCATCCACGAAGAGAACTGATCCCCGGCATATGAGCGTTGACAAAATAATCGGGCAGAGGGCCGTTGAAGTGCGCTTTAGCGTACTTGAGCTTTCAGCCAGGGGTTGCAACCCCTGGCGCGCGCCGCGCCTGCATACCTTCTACACATGAGCCAATGTCTTACACCAATTGAACATAGAGGTGGCACAATATGGGCGGTCAGAGGAGACATGAACTCCCCGCAGGGGAGTGGCGAAACTCGTAGCCGGGGGCGGAGCGGAGCGCAACCCTCGGCGGCACCCCATCCAATTTGCGTCACGTTCACAATGAATTGGTATTACTCGTCGGGGTTCGAGAGGTGCAGGAATGGTGTCTCACGACACCAGCCTGACTTCTCCTTTGTTTTATCTTATGTCAACTAGGGCCGACATCTATCGCCCTTCAATGTCGGCTTTTGTCGGCCCTACTTCACATAACGCGGCTTAAAGCTCACCTCAAGTCATACTTGGGGCTTACTCAACCGTGACGTTCGGCAGGAGGATAGAGCGCCAGAGAATCCGGTGCGGCGGTTGCACAGCCTCCGGCGGGATGTCCAACGGTTCGCCCGTCTCCGCGTGAAAGAGTCCAATTTCCAGCAGGTACTCGCCCGGCACCATCTCTTCGGGGATGGGCACCCAGAACTCGTCCCAATAAAGGCGACCCGGAACGTGAGCCGTCGTAGGGATGGCCCCAATCACCTGATGCTCCTCCTGCGCCCACACCTCGCTCCCCGTTTCAGGGTGCATCGGCTGGCCCGACTGACCGTTGCGGATGTGAATGAAGCTGTGCAGCGGCGGCATCTCCGGCTCTGCCTGCCAGACGAGGC
>DASVVH010000160.1:0-12488 GCA_036386615.1 Ardenticatenaceae bacterium | reverse complement strand
CGCCTCGCTCACGTCGCTCGCCACGTCCGCGCTGGGCAGGAGCGCGGCGTCCCGTTCGGGCGCGGTCATCGAGTAGGAGATGGTCTCCGTCAGGCCCATGCCGACGAGCAGGTCGCGGATGCGCTCCTCGACAGTCAAGGTGCGGTTGTTGTTCTCGCGCAGGGGCGGCAGCGCGTCGCGGAGGAGCGTCATGGGTAGGTTGTCCAGCCCGTGAATGCGCGCGACCTCCTCCACGAGGTCTGCCGGAATGGTCACGTCCTCGCGGTGGTCGGGCACCGTCACCTGTAGCGTGCCGTCCTGCTGCGCCACATCGAACTCCAGCCGTTCCAGGTAAGAGGCGACCTGCGCGGTGCTCAGGTCCGTGCCGAGGAGCCGGTTCACATCGGTGGTTTCGAGGCGGACGACGATGGTCTCCGGCGGGTTCGGGTACTCGTCCACGATGCCCGCCGCGACCTCGCCTCTGCCCAGGTCGGCCATGAGTGCGGCGGCGCGTTTGTTACCGCGAATCGCCATCGCCGGGTGAACGCCGCGACTGAAGCGGTAGGCCGCTTCCGAGAAGAGAAGGTGGCGCATGGAGGTTCGGCGGATGGAGATGAAGTTCCACGCCGCCGCTTCGAGCAGTACGGTGGTCGTCTCATCGGAGACTTCAGACTCCGCGCCGCCCATGATGCCGCCGATGGAGAGAATGCCCGCCGTGTCCGTGACCAGAATATCGGCAGGGTCCAGCCTGCGCTCCATGTCGTCCAGCGTCAGCAGTGTCTCGCTCGTGCGGGCCAGCCGCGTGATGATGGTCGGCACCTCGGCCCCGCTCCGCCGGGCGCGTTCGACCAGCTTGTCGTAGTCGAAGGCGTGGAGGGGCTGGCCCAACTCCAGCATGACGTAGTTGGTGATGTCCACGATGTTGTTGATGGGGCGCATTCCGGCGAGGCGCAGGCGGCGCTGCATCCACGCGGGCGAGGGCTGAACCGTCACGCTGCGAATCAGCGAGGCGGTGAAGCGCGGGTTGAGGTGCGGCACCTGAATCTCGATGCGGATGGCCTCGCTCGCGGGCGTGCCCGTGCCCTGTAGCTCCAGGGGTGGCAAGCGCAGGGTGCGATCAAAGATGGCGGCGACCTCGCGCGCGACGCCGACGATGGAGGCGGCGCGGCCCAGGTTCGCCGTCAGGTCAATCTCGATGATGGCGTCACCGAAATAGTCCTGTAGGGGCGTGCCGACGGGCGCATCCTCGGCCAGGACGATGATGCCCTCGTGCGTGTCGGAGAGGCCCAACTCGCGCTCCGAGAGAACCATCCCCTCGGAGAGGATGCCGCGCAGCTTCTTTGGTTCGAGGGTGACGTGCTCGCGCGCCTCCGAGTAGCCGTTGATGACTGTCGAGCCGATGCTTGCGTAGGCTACGCGCTGGCCGGGCTGGACGTTCGGGGCACCCGTGACGACGGTTTTCGGCTCTGACCCGCCGTAGGAGACGGTGACGAGGCGGAGGCGGTCAGCGTTGGGGTGCGGCTCAACCGCCACAATCTCGCCGACGCGAATGGTGTCGCGGTCCCAGACGAGGTGGTCGGCCCGCGCGGGGCCGGGCACGCCGATGTACTCGATGCCGCCGACCTCCAACCCCGCGCTCGTCAGCCCTTCCGCCAGTTCCTCGACGGAGAGGCCGTCCAGGTTCACATATTCCTTTAGCCAGGATAGTGGAACTTTCATAGTCGTTACCTATCACTCCTTCTGTTTCGCTACTCTGGTCTTGACACTCAACCGCGCCCGCCGTTTTCGTTAGCGGTCGTTGGTCGTCGGTCGTCGGTCGTCGCTCACCCGAACTGCTCAAGGAAGCGGAGGTCGTTGGACCAGAAGTAGCGGAAGTCTTCGATACCGTACTTGAGCATGGAGATACGCTCCGGCCCCATGCCGAAAGCGTAGCCGCTGTACACTTCAGGGTCGTAGCCGCCGTTGCGGAGCACATTCGGGTGGACCATGCCGCAGCCCAGGATTTCCAGCCAGCCTGAATACTTGCAGAGGCGGCAGCCCGCGCCCTGGCAGATGATGCAGTCCATATCTACCTCGGCACTCGGCTCGGTGAACGGGAAGTAGCTGGTGCGGAAGCGCAGCTTTCGTTCGGGGCCGAACATGCGGCGCACGAAGTAGTAGAGCGTGCCCTTCAGGTCGGCCATTGTGATGTTGCGGCCCACCGCCAGCCCCTCGACCTGATTGAACTGCACGCTGGAGCGGACGGTAATCTGCTCGTTGCGGTAGCACATGCCGGGCAGGATGATGCGGACGGGCGGCAGGTTGTCGTCCGTGAGACCGTCCTGTTTGGCTTTTGCTACCGCCTCGCGCATGGCGTGAATCTGGCCGGGCGAGGTGTGCGTTCGCAGTAGCACCTCCTCCTCGTGGCCGGGCAGCGAGACGTAGAGTGAGTCCTGCATCTCGCGGGCGGGGTGGTGGAGCGGGAAGTTCAGAAGCTGGAAGTTGTACTCGTCCAACTCTACGTCCCGCGCCAGGAAGACCTGGAAGCCTAGGTCGGCGAATATCTCATGTATCTCGCGGAGGGTGCGCGTGCTGGGGTGCAGGCGGCCTACCTCTACGGGGCGACCGGGCAGCGTCACGTCAATCGCCTCCGCCTCCAATGCCGCTACCAGCGCCTGCTCTTCCAGGGACTCGCGGCGGGAGGTGTAGGCACCTTCCAGCGCGGCCTTCACCTCGTTGGATTTGTTGCCGATGGCGGGACGCTCCTCGGCGGGAAGCTGTCCCATCGAGCGCAGGATGAGGGAGAGCCGCCCCTTGCGCCCAATGAAGTCGCTACGCCACTCGTCCAGCAGCGCTAGCGTCGTGATGGTTTCGAGGGCGTCCAGCGCCTCTCGTTGTAGTTGGTCCAGTTCTTCTAACATGGTCTCTCCACCTCACTTTCACACCATAGTCGTGTGGCCGTTCTGTCGTTATCTCACATCTCGTATCTCGCATCTCATATCCCGCATCCCTACTGTAGCCAGGCGCGGCCCGAACCGAAGCCGACGTACCAGAGAAAGCCCAGCACCAGGACGGCAAAGATGGCTGTGGCGACGGTGTAGAACCGATGTCGCCACAGATGGCCCTCCGTCATGGCACCGATGGTGTACCAGGTCACGGCGACGAGGAAGGCTAGTATGACAACCAGCAGGACCGCCGCGACCTGCACCGTATATCGTCCCGACACGGCACGCCTCCTTAGGGAAACAAAAATGCCCGCCCCTCGTGAAGGGACGAGCACATTTCGTGGCCCGCGTTACCACCCAACTTGCTCAACACCCGCGCGCGAGTGTCGAACCTCTCTGTTCCGGCCTGTGACCGGCTCCCTGGGATAACGGGCGGGATGCCCGGACCACCCTACTTACCGCCCAGCGTGCCGGGCGTGTTCAGGTGTCAGCTCAGGAGGGAACGTTGGGGCGGGGCGTCGCGCGGCGCTTCCAGTCACGGCAGCCGCTCCCTGTTGCAGACGCGGGATGATGGCCCCGACTCGTCTCCGTCATCGCTTTTGCTGGTGTGCAATTCTGCCGAGAGTATAGCGGGAGGGACGAAGGTTGTCAATCATTTTTGCGGTAGCCAAGAACGAGGGAATGCAAAATTCAAAATTAAAAATGCAAAATGAACAGCAAACAACACTTGGGCAGTGTAAGTGCTTTGGCGACTACTCCAGGGCGGTGCGGAGTTCTTCTTCGCGGATTTCGGCGGGTTCGAGGTCCGGGGCGGGTTGGGGGTAGTAGTTGGCGATGTAGGCGATGGCCTCTTCAGGGGTCTCGACGACCTTGTAGAGGTGGCGGTTGGTTGGCCGGGCGAAGTGCTGGCGAATGGTCTCCTCGAAGAGGGCGATGAGTGGGTTCCAATAGCCGAGCGTGTTGACGAAGACGATGGCGCGGTCATGGTAGCCCAACTGTTTGAGGACGATGACTTCCAGAATCTCCTCGAAGGTGCCGAAGCCGCCGGGGAGAGCGATGAAGGCGTCGGCGTTCTCTTCCATGAGGGCCTTGCGCTCGCGCATCGTCTCGACGCGCAGCAGTTCGTCACACTCGTAGGTGACTTCCCTGCGGTCGAGGGCGTGCGGGATGACGCCGTAAACCCTGCCGCCCGCCGCATGGGTGGCGCGGGCCACCGCGCCCATCAGTCCAACGCTGCCCGCGCCGTAGACGAGCCGCCACCCCTGCTGTGCCAGTGCCGTGCCAAGCGCTTCCGCGTCCTGAAAATAGCGCCTGTCAATATCGTCACTCGATGAGCAGTAGACCGCGACACTGAAGGGACGGGCCATGCGTTGGGTTCCTCGCGGTAATTGCCGATTACGAGGCGCAACTATAACGGCATACCGCAGGGAGGCAAAGATGGCGAGCCGGGAGGCAGGGCTAGGCCAAGTTGCGCGGCCTCTAATATACTTGTAAAGCTACGTAATAGTTAATTGTTGTTATACTGGCCTTTTTTGCCCGCCAATACTGGCTTTTACTGGCCGATACTGGCTTGACCTTCCTCCTGGCTTGCTCCGCGCTCTCCCTCCTCCCCGACTTTAACCCAGCCCTGGACGGGGGCTAGCCTTTGATGCGCTCGCCCTGGTCGGGGTTGCGGAAAATCCAGGCGACCATCTCGCCTACGTCAAAGGTGTCGGGGATGGCCCAGCTTCCAGGCTGACTGAAGGAGCGGGCGAAGGCGGAACTGGCGCTGAGTTCACCCACATCGGCGTCTCGTCGGGCCTCTTCGAGCATGGCGGCGAGCCACCTCTGCCACTGCTCCATGTGCGCGGGGCGCAGGTCAATCCAGCCGTCTGCGGGCGCGTCGGCCTTGATTTCGGGGCCGCGCAGGAGGCGCTGTCCGTCAGGCAGGAGGATGGGGATGCCGACGCTGATGGCGGCGCTTCGCAGGCCACAGTCGCGCTCCACGACATCGCAGGCACGCTGGCTGAGTTGGTCGTGCGTCGCTTCGAGGATTGCCGCTGTCGTGCCCATCGCGCGATGCAAGATTTCGCCCTCGTAGAGCAGCTTGGAGAGGCGGGGTGGACCCAGCATCTCGAAGGCGGCCACGTCGCCGCCGTGCTCTTCGGCGAGGGCGTCCAGCCGCTCGACGGCGACGTGGCGGAGGAACCCGGCGCGGTAGGAGGAGCGCATGACGGTGGCATCCAGCCCGGCAATCACGTCGTTGCCGGTATTGCCGCCGCGTATCTCGTAGACGGCGGACTCGGCAATCTCTTCGGGCGTAACGAACTGCATCAGGCCGAGGGAGGAGATGACCTTGAACTCGTTCGCGGAGAAGAGGCCATTCTCGCCTGTATCAATGAAGGTCGCTTCCAGCGCGCCCTCTATGGGCTGGCCGAACTGACCATTGCGGCCCAGCGCGTCGGCCAGAGGGTAGGCGGCGTCGGGCGGGCAGTCGTAGCGGGGAATGGGGAGGCCACGCCGCCGAATCTCGCCGTGCCCGATGCGTTTCCAGGCGATGGCGGCGGTGGGCTTTATCTCCTTGACGATGGGAGCACCAGGGGTGCGCGCCATGAGGAAGAGGAGCAGGGTGTGCGCGCCGGAGACGGCGGACTTGGAGAGGAGGACGCGGCTGGGGCGCTCCTCGCCGTGCGTGAAGGGGATGTTGAGGCCCATGCCGCCCGTGCCGGAGGTGCCGACTTTGATGTAGACCTTGACGCCCTCGTACCCCTCGGCGGGGTCGGCGCGGCAGGCTTCGAGGAGAATCTGCATGTGGCGCACTAGCTGCGGGATGGAACTGCGGGTCAGGTGCTGCTCGACGACGCCGACGAGATTGTCAGGGTCGGTCACGCTCAGAGCGAGAAGCTGCTGGGCGCTCTCGTAGACGTTCTGGTAGGCGAAGACGGTGGCGGTGTTGATGCAGTCTACGATGCCGTCGGGCTGTTGGGTTCTAATCAGGCGGTAAAGGGCGTTGGAGTGGAGGATGTCGGCCCGGTTCTCGCCGGACATCTCTTCGTAGAGGTCGCGGAGCAGGATGGCGCGGGTGGCGGGGTCGCGGCTCAGAGTGGCGGGGGGCAGGTCTTTGAATTCCTCGCGGACGAAGAGGTTGCCCCATGCTGGAATCAGGTCAGTGGGGGTACCGGGGTGCGCCTGCTGCAAGACCTCGACTGCGGCGCGGGCGCTGGCCTCGTCAATGGAGCCAACGATGATGGCGGCGGGGCCGTGCTTGAGGAGTTCGCGGCAGACGGCCATGCCGACGAGGCCCGCCCCGCCCAAAACGAGGATTCTACGGTTAGTGACCTCCATTGGTCGCTTCCTTTCTATTTCAATATATAGTGCGCCATTGCGTTGCGGCGAGTATAGCAAAGGGGGAGGGAATTCAAAATTAAAAATGCAAAATTAAAAATGAACGGCATGACGTAAGCACGCGGGGAATGGTGGTTCATGGGTGGCTCTGTGAGGTTTCGGGGGAAAGGAGGAGGGTTTTGAGGAGGTCGAGGAGGTCGGGCTTGTCGAGGGTGTTGGCGGCTTCGAGGAGGGCGTGGGCCTCGGCGGGAGGGATGGCATCGTGGCGGCGGAGGGCGGAGAGAAGAGCGGCCTGGGTGGAGCGCTCCTGGCGCGGGGTGGCGGTGTGATTGGGAGCCTCGGAGAAGAGGGGGAGGGAGCGAGAGGGTCTGGAATAGGCAGAGGCGAGGCTGTGGAGAGCCTCGCTTTCGAGGTAGGGATGGTCGGAGGGGGGCACGAGGGCGGCGTACTGGCGGAGGGTGTGGTCGGCTTCGGGGCGGCTCACGCCCGCGTCGCGGAGGCGGCAGGCGAGCCAGAAGCCAGTGCCGTTGCGCCCGTGCCGCGTGCCGGGCGCTACGCGGTCCAGGGCGCGGTGCAGCCAGTACACGGCGGCGGCATCGTCGGAGCCGGGCGGGTAGAAGATGGGCAGGTGGTGCTGAACGGGGCGGGCTGGCAGCTGGGCCTCAAGTGCTTCCAGGGTGTAGACGCAGTTGAAGTCGGCACGGACGAAAGAGACGATGGGATAGTCGGGCGCGTAGCAGGGCTTGGTGTTGCGGGTGCCGGGCAGGCGCAGCACGCGGGTCAGGTCTTTGGCGTCGGGGTCGCTGCCGACGTAGACAATCCAGTCGAATTGAAGGCGGCGGGCACGGGCGCGGTCCTGCTCGGTGCGGAGCAGGAAGGGACGGTCAAAGAGCCAGTAGCAGTGGTAGCCGCCGCCGCTATCTACGATGGCGGAGGGCAGGTCGGCCAGGGATAGTACATGCGCGAGGGCACGCGCCTTGTCGCCGGAGAAGTGCTTGGCGTCATACTCGGCGAAGAAGCAGTTGATGGCGGCGACGTAGGGAATCTGGCTGCGAACGTGGGCCGGGGCGCGGCGCTGGCCCCGGCTGTTGGTCGGCGGAATCTGGGTGGTGGGATGCACGCCGAAGAAGGCGTTGTCCACGCCCTTGGGTGGAGGCGGGCGGCGGTCTACGGGCCACCAGACGGAGGCGGAGCCGCCGGGCCTGGAAAGCCAGTAGTAGCCCCACTTGCCGCCGCGATGGAGCCGCCGGGCCAGTTGCTCCCAGTCAGACATGGCGCGCCTCCCAGTAGGCAGCGTGGGTGAGGGCGGCGGCGCGAAGGTTGCGCTCGTGGGGCAGCCATTCGAGGGTGGCCCCGGTGGTGTCCACCAACTCGCGCAGGCGGGCGAGGAGGGGACGCAAGGTCGGGTCATCGCAATGCCAGTGCCCCGCGACGTGATGGACGACGGGTTTGCTCCCGACGTAGAGGTACACGCCCCGTAGCTGCTGGTCTGCGGCCCAGCGCAGCGCCTTGCCTGCCGCGACGTACCCGGCGACTTCGTTGGTCAGCCTTGGCCTTTGGCCGAGGCAGCCATAGTCGTAGGCTATCTCCCTGTGGACGGCATCGCAGGCGGACCAGGCCCAGCAGGCTAGACCATTGGGCGGACGCGGGCGGCAGGCTCCGGCGGCGTAGAGGGTGATTTCGGGCGGGCACCAGCCGTTCGGGGCGATGAAGGATGGAGCGAGGAGGGTCATGGCTTCCCCCTTTGCTGCTTCCACATGCGGCGGAGGGAGGCTTTCGCCTGCCGTCCGTGCCAGCCAAGCTCTTCGTCGGTGAAGCCGCAGAGCAGGAGGACGGCGGCGTCGGCGACTAGGGGGTCGAGTTTTTCGAGCCACGCTTCAAGGTCGAGCGGTTCGACGGCGGGGCCGTGCCACTCAGTCCCGGTCCAGAGGTTGTTGAGGTGGGTGCGCCATTCTTCTTCTGTGAGGTTGAAGGTTCTGGCGTGGGGCATCTGGCGGGTGCCGGGCCTACGGATTCTGATGGAAGCGCTAAGGAAGGATTCGCCGCCTATGGTGTCGCGCAGCGTTTCGACCTGGCGGCGCAATTCAGCCTGGAGGTAGGGCTGGGCATAGTGACCGGCGCAATGTCTCAGGATGTAGGTGGGGTGCTGGCGGAGAAGCGTTTCGAGCCGTTCCGGGTCGCTGTGCTTCAGGGTTAGCAGGCCCTCCCACATGACGCTGACGAGGTCATCTGCCATGTCAGCACCTGCCTTCCTGGCATATTTGTAAAAGAGTCTGTTGAGCAGGGTGTAGGAATCCTGATTGAACATGATGTGGTCTTTCTAGGTTACTTTCATTCACTTGAATGAATAAAACGGGCAAATGGATTCAGGTTTGCAGGATGGACGGTAGACGGTGGACGGTGGACGGTAACGACTCTGGAATGATGTGTACTTGTGTGCGTGGGTGGTGCATTTTGGGCGCAGGTGGTGCATTTTGGAGCCAGTTTTGGGGTGCATTGGTGCTTCTGTGGGCAGGGAAAAGTGGGCTGTGGCGGGCGCTGTTCAGAGTAAAGGTGGGCCACTCCGCCAGGAAATATGTACATTTATGTACATCGCTTTGTATCGTGTCATGAGCGAAGTGGAACGTTCTGGCACGGCGGGCGTTGTCGGGTAGACGCCCACATTGGAAGGAATGAGGGATGAGCGATACCCATAGGGCACGATGTGAGGGATGAAGAACGGCTAACGACGAGCGAGTGCCCGGTATGGCATGGGCGGGTTGTAGCACCTGAGCAGCGCAGGCGCGGTGCAGGGGAGTGATGCTCAAGGTGGCGGATGAAAGGAATAGGTGTATCAAGTGTGTACCTCCTGCTTCTATATCGTATCTGTTCATTCGGATGAATGAAAAAGGGTGGCAAAAATGGTGCTTTTGGGTTGACATCTGTCGCGCATGCTCGCTACAATCGGTGTAGCCTGTAGATTCCCCGGTATGGATACCACGATGGACCTCGCTAACTTTGTTCGGACCCTGCTGGACGACGAGCCGATTGGTACGACGGCGATGGAGGCCAGTGTCTCCGCAGGGGGCCTTCACAACCTCCTTTCGGGTAAGGTCAAGGAGCCACAGCCGCAGACGCTGGCGCGGCTGGCGCGGCATTTCGGCAGGAATGACGCGGAGCGCCGCCTGCTGTACGCGGAGATGATGGAGCGTTCCGGCTATTTCGCCCTCCTTCCCAGAGAGATGTTGTCGGCGCTGGACGGGGCGCGCTCCGCGCTCGCGCCGGGCCAAGATAGCCGCTCTGCTTACGACGATGCTCCGCTTTTCGAGGAGATAGCGGCGATTCTGGAGCGGGCGGACAGAGAGCAGCGCGCCCGCATTGCTCTGGATGTGCTCAGGCATTTCTATCCTCAGGAGGCACAGGCCGTGATTGAGGGTCTTCAAGCTCGGCTAGAAAGAGGGCCAGCATCTCCAGAAGCGGATCATTAGGCCGCGTCAGGCGCAGTTCCATCACTTTGTCACGCAGGGCGACCAGGGCCGCTTCCGGCCCGGCTTGGTCCAGTATGGCGTTGGCGGCGGTGGTATCGAAGTCCATGCGCTCCTCGCAGGCGTAGAGCAAAGGTTCGCTTCTAGTATAGCGAACTGTCGTTCTTTTGTCTAGTGGGTTTCCCTAACAAAAGTTTCATCAATACACGACGACGGACGACTGACGACCAACGACTGCTAACGACTTTACGACAACGGCATAACGCACCAACGGTAGGCGCTTTAGGCGAAGACGCAAGGACGCAAAGGGTTTTAGAGAGAGAACAGTACACAAAGCGCGACCCTCGGCGTTCCTTAGGCCGAGGGTCGCGCTTTACTGGAAGGCGAAAACAGGGTTGGCGAGGGATGGAATCTGCCGCGTTCTGGGTACTCTTAGATGAACCTCGCCGTGATACTGCGCTCGCAGCTTTGCAATGCTTGCGGTGGCCCCGCGAACAAGACTTCACCACCAGCACTGCCGCCTTCCGGGCCAAGGTCGATAATCCAGTCGGCCTGCCGGATTACGTCCAGATGATGCTCAATCAGGATGACCGTGTTCCTGGCGTCAACCAGACGGTCAATGAGGCCCATCAGCAGGCCAATGTCCGAGAGGTGCAGCCCCGTGGTGGGTTCGTCCATCACGTAGACGCTGCCTTTTTTGTGGAGTTCGGTGGCGAGTTTCAGGCGCTGCCCTTCACCGCCCGACACGGTGCTGAGTGGCTGGCCCAGTTTGAGGTAGCTGAGACCCACGTCGTTCATGGCCTGCAACACCTTTTTAATCTTGTTCTCGGTGAAGAAGGGCAGGGCCTCCTCGGCGGTCAGGTCGAGCACGTCGCTGATGGTCTTGCCGCGCAGGTGGTACGCCAGCACCTCGGCCTTGAAACGTTTGCCCTCGCAGATTTCACAGGTGGAGACGATGCCCTCCATGAAGGCCAGGTCGGTGTAGACCACGCCCAGACCATTGCAGTTGGGGCAACTGCCCGCCGAGTTGAAGCTGAAGAGGGAGGCGCTGACCTGATTGGCCTTCGCGAACGCCTGCCGGATGTCGTCCATGATTCCGGTATAGGTAGCGGGAGCCGAGCGGCTATTTGCCGTCACGCGGGACTGGTCAATCACAAGCGCGTCGGGGTGCTGCTGCAAGAAGACATCGTTAATCAGGGTGCTTTTCCCGGAGCCAGCGACTCCTGTCACGACGGTCAGGACGCCAGTGGGAATGTCCACCGTGACGTTCTTCAGGTTGTGCAGGGTGGCATTCTCGATGGTCATCTGCCCTGTGGGCTGCCGCACTTTCTGCTTAATCGGCAGGTGCTGCTTCAGGAATCGCGCTGTGAGGGTGTCGGCGTTCTTGAGGGCTTCGTAGCACCCTTCAAATACCACTTCACCGCCATGCACGCCAGCTTTCGGGCCGATGTCCACTATGTGATCCGCGATGGACATGACATCCGGGTCGTGCTCGACGACCAGTACGGTGTTGCCCTTGTCACGCAGCTTCTTGAGCAGGCTGTTCAGGCGGGCGACATCGCGCGCGTGCAGCCCGACGCTGGGTTCGTCGAGGATGTACAACATCTCGGTCAGGCTGTTCCCAAGGTGCCTTATCATTTTCAGGCGCTGCGACTCGCCGCCGGAGAGGGTGGAGGTTTCCCGGCTGAGGCTCAGATAACCCAGCCCGATGTCCACGAGGTGCTGCAAGCGTTCGGTGAGTCTGGCGGCGACTTTCACGGCGACGGGATCGGTGAAGCCTTGCAGGAATTTGATGAGTTCCGTCGCTTCGAGGTCGGAGAGTTCGGCGATATTCCGGCCATCAATCCTGCAATTCAGGGCGGCCTCGTTGAGCCTCGCGCCGTGACAGACCGGGCAGGTCTGTGAGGTGGTGAACTGCTCGAAAATGGCCCGGTTGCGGTCGGACATGGACGCGGCGTCCTTCTTGATGTACATACGGGTGAAGCGTTCGACCAGCCCCTCGTACTTCGAGCCGAATTCACCCCAGGAAACTTTGATGTCCGCGCCATACAGGAGGGCGTGAAGCTCCTCATCGGTGTAGTCTTTGATTGGTTTGTCGTTGTCGAAGAGGCCGGAGAGTGGGTACATCTTCCACATCCACTTGCCGACCTTGAACTCCGGGTGGAGGATGGCCCCGCCGTTGAGCGACTTGCTGCGGTCAAGGAGCTTGTCGAGGTCGAGTTGCACGGTCTTGCCGATGCCTTCGCACTCCAGGCACATTCCCTGCGGGGTGTTGAACGAGAAGGCGTAGGCTGGCCCGGCGTAGGGTTGCCCAACGCGCGAGAAGAGCAGCCGCAGCAAGACGAAAATATCGGTGTAGGTGCCCGCCGTCGAGCGCGAGCCGCCTCCTACCCGCTTCTGGTCAATGATGATGGGCGCGTTCAGGTGTTCGATGTGGTCTACGTCGGGCTGGCCGTAATGCGGGAGGAAGCCCTGCACGAAGGCGGTGAAGGTTTCGTTCAGTTGGCGCTGCGCTTCGGCTGCGATGGTGTCAAAGACGAGTGAAGATTTGCCGGAACCGGAGACACCTGTAAATACTGTGACCTTCTGTTTGGGAATGTTGACCGAGATGTCCTTGAGGTTATTTTCACGCGCGCCGCGAACCTCGATAAACTGGCGATCCGTCATGCTTGTCTCCTTGGTGGGTCAAAGGGGGATAGACGTTTTATTGAGTGGCTACTTCAGTTGCCGAGAGTGGGAGGAAGAGGGCAGTCATCCGAGGAGACCACAGACGGTTCCGGCGCTGACTCGCCCTTTG
>DASVVH010000159.1:0-6327 GCA_036386615.1 Ardenticatenaceae bacterium | reverse complement strand
ACATACGCCCCAAAACGGATTGGGGGCGGCTCCGTCGTCATATGGAATACAGTAAGTAAATAGCGCAGCCATGGATACTACCCTGCCGATGAGGCGTGTGAGCCGAAGGTCATAATGAGAGTACCACCTCATCAAAAGAGTACTGCTGTAGTAACTGATGGTTTTTCCGGGATAGATTTATGCCCCATTCTGGTTTACTCTTCAACCCCTCGTAGTCTTTACTCGTAAACAGAGCATTTGAGGTGTGCCACACTGTTGACGGGATTAGGTAATGCTGAGGAGGAGTCGCGGGTAGGAAAATAACAACGGCGGCCAGCAGGTTATTACGAAGCTCGAACTTCGCCTTTGGAAAAAAGATGTAGTTATAGTTGCGGACGGATTTCACTTGGATGTCGTAATATCGGTCATGGCCCCTGCGGACGACGAAGTCAATGCCCTTGTCATCAACCTCTGATGTGTAGACATCAAAAGCATATAGGGTAAATTCCATCTTCACGAAGTACTCGGCATACTTCCCCACCTGAAGGGGATTCAGTCGGCTCCAGTCATACCGCTCCATTTGTAACGTCCCTTCTCACCTCATCTGCTACTGCCACCTAAGGCGCTCAGTCCTCCACATACTAAGAAAAGGAACCAGAATTAGGAAGACGAGTGTGGGATAACTCCGCTGCTATTCTGCCTCGTCGATTGCTAATAGCCAAGCCAATCTATTTTGGACGTGAGGCGAGTACGCATCGTGCTCTTCAATTCTACACCATCAAGATTCTGAACCTACTTGCGGACGTGACACCCGTCGCTCCCGCCTAGAGAACAAAAGCTCAGGAAAATTCCTGAACTTTTTTGTTCACTGCTGCAACTTGTGATCCACTCTGCCACAGGCTCAAAGGGTAGCGCAGCAACACTAAAAGTGCGGCCCGCCTCGTGCTTAAGAGTCAAGCATATCAGGTTCAACCTGGAGGAACGATAGATGGCCTGTTCAATTGAGATGCAGTTTTGCGAACGTTGTGGGCGCGAGGTGCCGCTGTACTTCATCCGCGTCGTGCGCGATGAGGACGACGAGCCGCAATATGCCTGCGAGGAGTGTGCGGGCAAGAGCGAGAAAGTGCCCGTCCCTGTCCCGCCGCAGCCCGATTGCGCGTGACCTCAAGAATTACATCTTTCCCAAACTCATCACCTTGCGGCCCATTAGTGCCCGCGCTATAACTCGTGTGGGTATTCTAATCAGGAGAGGCTATGTATCACACGGTGTGGGCCGTCGTTCGTGAGGGGCAAATAGAGCCATTGGAGCCTATTGAGCTTCCTGAAGGTGCTCCTGTATTGGTAACGCTTCTCACTAGTGAGGGGTTTGAGTTCTGGCAGCAGGTGAGTCAGGCGAGCCTCGGAACAGCCTGGGACCACGCTGAAGATGATATTTACGCCGTACTCCTCGAAAGTGGGGAGTCTCCGCTTTGACCTTTCCGCCTCTCACTCGCGCCCTGCGCCTGGACACTTTTGACGGCACGCCCATCGTCGCGTTCGCGGGCGGTGGCGGCAAAACCACCGCCATGTTCACGCTGACGGACGAGTTGGCGGCGCAGGGGCGGCGCGTCGTCACCACGACCACGACGCGCCTCTTCGCCTCCCAGCGCGACCAAAGCCCGGCATGGTGTGCCGCCGATAACCTGACTTCGCTCGGCCCCCTGCTGGCCGAGCACGGGCAGTGCCTCGTCACCGCGCCGGAGGCTGACTGGGACGGCGAGAAGGCATACGGCATCGCGCCCTCGCTGGTGGCGGAACTCGCCGCTCGCCCTGACGTGGACGCCGTGCTCTTTGAGGCGGACGGGAGCCGTATGCGGCCCTTCAAAGCGCCCGCCCCACACGAGCCTGTCATCCCGCCCGAAACTACCCACGTCGTCTATCTCGTCGGGGCCGACATCTTCGGCAAGCCGCTCGACGCCTCGCAGGTCCACCGCCCGGAGCGGGTGATGGAGTTGGGTGGCGTGGCCGAGGGCACGCCCATCACACCGGACCTCGTGGCGCGCGTCCTTACTCACGATAGCGGCGGCCTCCAGCACGTCCCGGATGGTGCCGCCTTCATCCCCTTCCTCAACAAGGTCGAGAACGAAGCCGACGCCATGCAAGCCGAAGATACCGCGCGCCTGCTGCTATCGCACCCGCGCGTCCGCGAGGTTCTGCTCGGCTCCCTACATGGTTTGAAGAGCGAGGAGGCTGGTAAAGGCGAAGCCACGCCCTCCCCGTCCCTCATCACGCGGCGCTCCCGCACGGCGGCTATCATCCTCGCGGCAGGCATGGCGCGGCGTTTTGGCGAGACCAAGCAGCTTCTCGACTGGCGCGGCAGGTCGCTCGTGGAGCACGTCGCGGAGGTGGCGCTTGAAGTGTGCGAGACGGTGCTTGTCGTGGTGGGGCACAAGGCGGAGTCCGTCGCCCGCGCGGTGGAGCACCTGCCCGTTGAGGTCATCTACAATGAGCAGTTCGCAACGGGGCAGGGAAGCTCCGTCGCTGCCGGGGTGGCGGCGCTGATGGAGACGAGCCGTCCCTTTATGGGCGCGGCATTTTTCATGGTCGCCGACCAGCCCCACGTCAGCGCCGACCTGCTGAACGCCCTTCAAGCAAGGCGGGGCCTAAAACGTATCGCCGTGCCCCGCTTTGAGGGGCAGCGCGGTAGTCCAACCCTATGGGACGCCGCGCTCTTCCCCGCGTTGCGCGCCCTCACGGGGGATGAGGGCGGACGCAGGCTCTCCGAGAGCTACTCTAATGAAATCGCCTGGCTGGATGTAGAGGACGAGGGCCTCCTGCGTGATGTGGACACGCGGGAAGATTGGCAAAGGCTGTCCGGCAGGAACTAAAGGGGGTTTACTATGACATATATGACATTGGTGGGGGTATGTCATAGTGAAACCAGGATATCGGCAGGAGGTAGTTTATGAGGTGTGTAGAGATAAGTGAGGGCAAGTGGCCGTTTGGGTGCTGGTGAAAGGTAGCACGCTTTGGATTAGTTACTTTGGTGATGAATAATTATTGATTATTGAACCGGGCAACAAGGTTTATATATTTTCTACTTTGAAGTGACTTTAGATAGGTGGGGGCATGATTCATGCTGCCTTAAAAACTCTTAGTGAGGCAGCGTGCAGAGATAACGGGTGCATTACCACTGTTTATCCGTCTCTTGCCGACAACGCACCCCTTAACAGTCATAGTTATCACGCACAACGCCTCCTTCAAGGGAGGCTTTGTGCTTTCGGAACGAATAGGGTCGTCCTGGCTTGTGCATAAAGTGGCGAGGTAGTTTACAATTATATTGCCAGGTTAAATCAGTTCCGTGCCACATTTAGAACCAGGAAGGAGCTCAGGTGACTTCCGACCGCATGACGGTAGAGATTCATGGCCTGTCCAGCCGGGTGGCCCAATTGCTGGGCGACGCGGGAGAGGTCTCTCAGCAGCATCCGCTTCTCGCCTCTCGCCTGAGTGAACTCGGCTCTGCCGTCCAAAGAGTGGCGGAAATTCATGCTGACCATAGGCGGCACTGGGCAGCTACAGGGCAGGCGGACTCCCATCTGGCGGCCATCATCGAGTCGTCGGTTGATGCGATTGAGAGCCAGACCCTAGAGGGGGTCATTTTGACGTGGAACGGCGGCGCGGAGCGTCTTTACGGGTATTCAGCGGCAGAGGTGGTGGGTCACCACTCGTCGCTTCTGATGGTGCCCAATCAGGAGGACGAGGTGCCCGCCCTGCTGGCGCGAATCGCTCAGGGGGAGCGAATCGAACAATACGAGACCTCGCGTCAGCACAAGAATGGGACGGCCCTCGATATCTCCCTCACGCTCTCGCCCATCAAGGATGAGCACGGTAGAATCATTGGTGCCGCGACCATTGGGCGGGACATCACGGAACAGAAGCGGCTGGAGCGGCAACTGGAACATTACGCGGTCCAACTCGCCCGCAGCAACCGTGAGTTGCAGGATTTCGCCTACGTTGCCTCCCACGACTTGCAGGAGCCGCTAAGGAAGATTCAAGCCTTCGCCGACCGTCTGAAGGGCCGCTACACGGCGGCGCTCGGCGACGACGGGCGCGATTACCTGGAGCGCCTGCAAAGCGCGGCACACCGAATGCAAACCTTGATTCAGGAGCTGCTCTCGCTCTCGCGGGTTTCGACGGCGGGGCAGCCTTTCGTTCCGGTGAACCTGACTCAGGTAGCGCGGGAGGTGGCATCGGACCTCCAGGCGGCTCTGGAGGAGAGCAACGCCAGCCTGGAGATTGGCGACCTGCCGACTATCGAGGCCGACCCGACGCAGATGCGGCAACTGCTGCAAAATCTGCTCGGCAACGCGGTCAAGTTCCGGCGAGCGGATGTGCCGTTGACCATCAGTATCGAGGCTGAACCATACCAATCCCCAGGCGGCGACCCCTGCATTCGGCTGGCGGTGCGGGACAACGGTATCGGTTTCGAGGAGAAGTACCGCGAGCGCATCTTCACGCCGTTCGAGCGGCTGCATGGACGCGACCAATTTGCCGGGACCGGGATGGGGCTGGCTATCTGCCGCCGCATTGTGGAGCGCCACGGGGGGAGCATCGAAGCGCAGGGCAGGCTGGGCGAGGGGGCCACGTTCCTCGTCACGCTACCTGTAGAACAGGCGGAGGCTCTATGACAGACCGCACACCTATTGTTATTCTGATGGCCGACGACGACCCGGATGACCGGATGTTCGCGCGCGAGGCTCTGGAGGAGAGCCGCGTGGTGAACGAGTTGCGCTTCGTCGAGGATGGGGAGGAACTGCTAGAGTATCTGAATCGAACGGGGAGGTACGTGGAGCCGGCCAGCGCTCCGCGCCCCGGCGTGATTCTGCTCGACCTGAATATGCCCCGGAAGGATGGACGCGAGGCGCTGGCCGAGATAAAGGGGAATCCTTCGCTGCGGCGCATTCCGATTGTGATTCTGACGACCTCACGGTCGGAAGAGGACATCGTGCATTCCTACGACCTGGGCGTCAACTCATTTATTACGAAGCCTGTGACCTTTGAAGGGCTGGTCGAGGTGATGAAAGCGCTCGGCAAGTACTGGATCGAGATTGTCGAACTCCCCTCGGACAGGCAGTGACGAAGATGCAAGCAGTGACAACGCGGCAGTTGCGCGTGCTCCTCGTGGAAGATGACGAGGACGATTATATCCTGCTGCGCGAGACACTAGCGGAAATCCGTAGTACGCGCTACGACCTCGATTGGGTGCAGAGTTACGACGAGGGACTGGAGGCACTGCGGCGGCAGGCTTACGACATTTGCCTGCTGGACTATCGCCTCGGTTCCCGCAACGGCCTGGAGCTGCTACAGGAGCCGGAAGTGTTGGAGTCCGACACCGCGTTCATCCTGCTCACCGGGCAAGGCAACCGCGAGTTGGACCTGGAGGCGATGGAGGCAGGTGCTGCCGATTATCTGGTGAAGGGGGAAATTAGCGCGGCACTGCTGGAGCGCTCCATCCGCTACGCGGTGGACCACAAGCGCACCGTGAGCATGCTGCGCGCCAGCGAAAAGCACTTCCGCGCCCTCATCGAGCACGCCTCGGATGCCATCAGTTTGCTGGCGCTGGACGGATCCATCCTCTATACCAGCCCCTCCACCGCTCAAATTCTGGGCTATACACCTGAAGAATTCGTGAGACTTAACGCTTTTGAATTGATTCACCCCGACGATATTCCTTATGTCACAGGTCTGTTTCAGCAGCTTCTGCAAGTACCTGGTTCCGAGGTGACGGTGCAGTATCGGCTGCGCCACCGGGACGGCTCCTGGCGCTGGATGGAAGGCATCGGCACGAATCTCTTGCACGAGCCAAGCGTGCAGGCGATTGTCACCAACTACCGGAATGTCACGGAGCGTAAGCAGGCAGAGGAGCAGCTACGCTTCCAGTCGTATCTACTTAACACGGTTGGGCAGGCGGTCATCGCTACAGATATAGACGGAAGCATCCTCTATTGGAACCACTTCGCGGAATCGCTCTACGGCTGGTCGTCCAGCGAGGTGCTGGGCCGGAATATCGTGGAGGTCACACCTAGCGAGGCGTCGAAGGAGCAGGCACTGGAGTTGATGGCTCGCCTCCGTGCCGGAGAGGGTTGGAGCGGCGAGTTTCTGGTGCGGCGGCGCGATGGCTCCAGCTTTCCGGCGCTTGTAAACGACTCCCCGATTAAAGATGAGAACGGCCAACTCGTCGGCATCATAGGCGTATCGCAGGATGTGACGGAGCGCAAGCAGGCGGAGGAGCAGCTACGCTTCCAGGCGTATCTACTTAACACGGTTGGGCAGGCGGTGATTGCCACTGACATGGCTAGAACCGTTCTG
>DASVVH010000158.1:0-4249 GCA_036386615.1 Ardenticatenaceae bacterium | reverse complement strand
CTCTACCCGCCCGCCGTGCTGAACGCCCTCTTCTGGGGCGCGGACTTCCCGCTCCACGCCTTAGAGTTCGAGGTTGCCGCGCACATGGCCCTGGCGGCGCTCGGCGCTTATGCCTTTGCCCGCGCGGCACTTGCTCTGGGGTCCGCGCCCGCGTTCCTCGCGGCGACTATCTTCGCCTTCGGCGGGTACGTCGCGGGGTTTCCGGTCCAGCAGGTGACTATCCTCGAAACAGCCGCCTGGATGCCCTGGATTCTCTTAGCGCTTCACTTTGCCAGCCCCATGCGAACCATCCACCTTCGTGGGCGTGTGGGCTGGTCGGCTCTCGCCGCTCTCTTTCTAGGTGTGGCGCTACTGGCGGGCCACCCGCAGACCGCGCTCTACGTCGTCTACACCAGCGCTGCCTATGCGCTCTTCAACCTCTTCCGCGCCCGCCCCGCCGGGCGCGCGTGGCTGACGGTCAGCCTCCAATTACTCGCGCCCTTCGTCCTGGCTGTCGGGTTGGCTGCCGTACAACTTCTGCCAACCGCCAGCTTCATCGCGGAGTCGTCGCGCCAGACGCTCGATTACGAGTTCACGCGCACCGGACTATCCTGGGAAGAGCTGCTGACTCTCTTCCTGCCCAGAGTTTTCGGCTTCAGCCCGCTCTACGTGGGCATTGTCGCCGTGCTCCTCGCGCCCTTCGGCGTTGTGGGTGAGGAGCGGCGCGCTGAGAAGTGGTTCTGGGGCGTCGCGGCGCTCGTCAGCCTGCTCCTCTCGTTCGGCGGCAATAGCCTCCTCTACGACCTCTCCTATCTTGGCCTACCCGGCTTCGAGCAGATTCGCAGTCAGGAGCGCGTGCTGCTCGTCTGGTCATGGAGCCTCGCGCTCTTCGCCGCCTGGGGTGCCGCCGCCCTCGCCCGCGAGGACGTTCGTGCCCGCCTGCGCCCTTACGCTCGCTGGCTCGCCGCCTTTATTCCGGTGCTCTTCCTACCTTTACTCGCAATGTGGTGGCTTCGCGCGCTGGGCTTCGCGCAAATATCCTTCAACGTGGATGTGATCCTCCATTTCTTTGACAGATACACCTTTCTCGTCGTCGTCTTCCTGCTGGCGTGGGCACTGCTGGCATGGTACGCTCACTCGCCAGCAGCGCCGCTGAGAATCGTGCTGGCCCTGCTCGGCGCGCTGCTCATCTTCGACCTTTTTACACTCACCCGCCCCCCGCACATCGGCCCACCCCCCGACGAGGCCCTTCCCCCGCGCAACGAGGTGGTAGATGCGCTCTATGCCTGGCAGGAGAACGAGCCTGCCCGCGTCGCCATCGTCGGCGAGCCGCGCCCGCGTGGCAACGATGGCATTGTCTGGGGCTTCCCCATGCTGACAGGGAACGAGCCATTGCGCCTCGCAAACACGCAGCGCTTTTTGGAGAGCGCGCCCGCGTGGCGACAGATTCAGCAGTTCGCCGCCCGCTACATCGTGGCGGACAGTGACCTTGAAGCCGTTGATCCTAATGCTTACGAACGACTGGCCGCTTCGCCCGATGGGAGTCACCTCGTGCGCGTGCGCCCGGAGATGCCCTACGCCTGGGTGGTCGGTCAGGTGGAGATGGCTCCCGACCTTGACGCCGTGTACGAGCGCCTCCAGCAGCCGGAGTTCGACCCACATGCTGTCGCCCTCGTGGAGGAAGGGTCCGGCCTGAACCTGGACGGCGGTGCAGCCGTAGGAGGTCAGGTCACGGTTACGCGGCGCGCTCCCGGCGTGGCGGAACTTCAGGTGAGCAATCCGGCCAGCCAACCCGTGCTCCTGCTGGTCGCAGAGCCTGCCGCCGCCGGGTGGCACGCCCTCGTGGATGGTGAGCCAACCAAGTGGCTACGCGCCAACGCGCTCAACGTGGCAGTGCCCGTGCCGCCCGGCGACCACAGTGTCACCCTGCGCTACGAACAACCCGGCTGGCGCGTGGGGTTATTACTAACCAGCACGAGCCTCTTCATCATCGTGGGAATGTTGGGGTACGCGCTTCTGGGCCGTCGCACCTCTAGCCTGCCTGAAGAGGCACCCGCTTTGGTTCCGGCGTAAGGTCTGACTCCTGTGGAAGAGATAATAGCCGCACCAAAAAGAGAGCGGGCACGCATTGCTTCGCTTCGTAATGGCCTCCGCTTGGCAACGTGGAGCCGCCTGCTACAAGCGTGGCTGCTCGCCGCGCTCGTTGGCTTCATCGTCCACGCCGCGCTCGCGCACCCCATCGAGGAGGTCGCGCACGATGCCGCTGTCGCGCACATCTATCGCGCTGTCGTCTTCTCCGAGGTCATCTCGGAAGGGGTGTGGTATCCGCGCTGGGCGCAGTCCTTGCATCTTGGCCTGGGCGGGCCGCTCTTCACCTTCCAGCCGCCACTCCCCTACTATGCGCTGGATTTCCTGTACCGCCTGGGCATTCCGCACCCCTTCGGATGGCGCGTGCTGATGGCGGGCGGCTTTCTGGTGGCCGCCGCCGGGATGTACCTGCTGGTCCATCACCTGACGGGGCGGCGCTGGCCCGCGACGGTTGCCGCCATCGCCTATGTCTACGCGCCCTACGTGATTCGCAACGCCTTTGATCGTGGTTCCAACGAGGCGTTTAGCACCTTCCTCTACCCCTGGGTGCTGTGGGGTCTGTTTCGTGTGGCCGCGCGCCCGTCCGCCCATCGGTTCCTCGTGGCGACGCTTCTCTGGGCAGCGTGCATTGGCAGTCACGTTCTGGGGCCGCTCATGCTCGCGCCAATCGCGGGGCTGGCGGCGCTTGCCCTGACGTGGCGCTACCGGACTCCCGCGCCGCTTCTCGCGCTGGTGGCGGGTGGGTTGCTGACCGCCTTCGTCTGGCTGCCCATCGTTCCTGAAATGGAATACGTACATCTGGACGAGTGGCAAAGCACCGCTTCGGTGCAGCCGGACGCTAACCCAATCCCCCTTGACCAGTTGCTGGCCGCGCCTGCCGTCTTTGACGTGATGCGCGGCAACAATGGCATCAATGAGCGCGTGGGCTGGCTGCACCTGTTCTTTGGGCTGCTGGGGCTACCGTTATCCGTCTGGGCGTGGTGGAGAGGGTGGCGTGAACTGGCCCTCTGGAGCGCCGCCGCTACGCTCTTCGCTTTCTTGCTCTTCTGGCTCCTTACGGAGTGGTCTGGTGTAGTGTGGGTGCTCCTCAAGCCGCTCCTACAGCCGCTTGAGTTCCGCATGCGGCTGATGGGGCTGCTGGCGCTGGTGACGGCCTTCGTGGGCGGGGTTGCGGTGGCACTGCTGCCTCCTCGCGGGCAGAAGGTTGTAGGGGTTGTGCTCGTCGCCCTGCTCGTCGTAACCTCGATACCCTCGCTCTACGCCAATTTGCAGCACCGCCACGCGGAGTTTGGCAAGCCGATTACGGCAGGGGAGGTGCGGCAGGCGGAGATTCAACTGCGCGGCAATGCCTTTACGTCGTTTGGCGAGAACACGCCGCGCTGGAGTCCCACGCAGTTAGACCCCTCCATCTCCGAGCAGACAGCGGCCTCGCCGCTGGCGACGACCCTGCCGGGCGTGACGGTGATGACAGAGAGCCGGAAGAGCGGTTCCTGGGACTTGGGCGTGAGCGCCAACGCGCCCACGACGCTGACCCTGAACCTGCTCTACTACCCGCGCTGGCAGGCGCTCGTGGATGGCGAGCAGGTGCCGCTCTCCCCGCAGCCGGAAACGGGCTATGCCCAACTTGCCGTCCCGGCGGGCAGCCACACCGTTGCCCTGCGCTACGGGCGCACGCTGGCGGAATGGGCAGGTCTTCTTATCAGTGGCGTGACGCTCGCTATACTACTTGTGCCCTTTGTGAGGAGCCTGGGCCGCGCCTCTGGACGGTATCGAGTGCGGGAAGATGCCCTTCCTGAAAGAGGGAGCACTGATACCGATGTATCGCCCACCGTCTCCGTTGCGTCCTGGCTGCTGCCCGCCTTTGTGACGGCGGCGCTGCTGTTCAAGGTGGTCTACGTGGACCCACAGACTAGCTGGTTCCGCTGCGTCTCCACCCAAGAGCGCGTCTGCGGGGCGGAGGTGACGGTGGACATCCCGTTCTTGAGTGGGCCGCGCCTGCGGGGCTACTCCGTGCAATCGTATAGGGTGGCGGCAGGGGAGCGGCTGCGCGTCAGCGTCATCTGGCAGGCGGAGCCGAATATGCCGCCGTTGCACAGCTTCATCCACGTTCGCAACAGCCAGTCCGGCTGGGCAGTACACCCCGATACAGGCGACGAGGTGTGGACGCAGCAGACGCATCAGG
>DASVVH010000157.1:0-4763 GCA_036386615.1 Ardenticatenaceae bacterium | reverse complement strand
CTCGCTGAGTAACAACGGCTCCACCTGGGGAGCCTGGATGGGTGCCGCGCCCGGTGAGTCACAGACTGTGACCTGGAACTTCGGGGCGGACGGCACTAACAAATCCGTCTACCTGCGTTTCCGCGACAGCTACGGCGACATCTCCCCCAATATCATCGAGCACGTCACTGTGGATACGGTTTCCCCCGCCTCGGCGGTGACTGCCCTGCCCGCCACCTCACCGGGCACCTTCCAGGTGGCCTGGTCCGGCTCCGATGCGACGAGCGGAATCGCCAGCTATGACGTGGAGGTGCGCGAGGGCACGGGCGGTGAATGGACGCCGCTTCTGAGCGCGACGACCGCTACCGCGACAAGCTTCACGGGGCAAAACGGCACCACCTACTACTTCCGCGCCCGCGCGCGGGACGAGGCGGGCCATGTCGAGGCGTGGCCGGGCACCTATGATACCTACACTAAGGCCGACACCGAGGGGCCAACTGGCGCGGTCACGATTAATGCTGGGGCACTCTCCACGACCGCGCGCACGGTCCTGCTCTACCTGCCTGCCACTGACGCGAACAGCACCGTCACCCAGATGCGCTTGAGCACCGATGACACCGCCTGGGGCGCGTGGCAGAGTCACACGACGCCGTTCGCGTACACGCTGCCCGCGACCGACGAACTCAAGACTGTCTACATCCAGTTCCGCGACCAGCATGGCAACGTCTCGGTCACAGCCTCCGACACCATCCGGCTGGACGAGGCGGCGGGCAGCGATGAATTGGTGACGATTAACAACGGCGCGCTGTGGACCAACAGCACCAGCGTCACGCTCACCATCAGCGCTCCGGCGCGGACGAGCAGTATGCGCTTGAGCAACGATGGCGGCTTTGCCAATGCGAGTTGGCAGCTCTTTGAGAGCCGTCCCGACTGGGTACTGACGCCGTATAATAACGACGCCGACCCGCTGACTGTCTGGGTTCGCGTGCGAAACATAGATGGTACAGAGAGCGATTCCTACATTGACACCATCAAGTACGACCCTGGGCCGCCGACGGGTACCCTAAGCATCCAATCCGTGACCAGCAGCAGCGTCAACGTCAACCTGAGCGCCCGCGACCCTGACAATCTCTCCGGCGTGGCGGCTATGCGGGTCGGCCTGACACCCAATCTCTCGCAGGTGGCGTGGCAGCCCTACGCCTCCTCGCGCACCCTGCCGCGCAACGGCACCGCGCCTGAAAATGTGCGCGCCTACGCGCAGTTCCGCGACGGCGCGGGCAACGTGAGCACCGTTGTCTGTGCGACACCGGACGGCACCATCTGCGCCGCCGGGCAGCAGACATTCCTCTGGCTGCCCCTCGTCCAGCGGCGCTAGCGTCTGTTCAGCACCATTCCGCCAGGCGTATTCTCATAGGCCACATGGGACTTTAGTCCATGTGGCCTATTGTTTTTCCGCCAAGGATGCCTATCATTCGCCTGGCTAAATCAACGCTTCCTAGATAGGCCCTCGGATGATTCACTTACCCTTTCAACGCGCCCACTGGCTGAAATTCGGCATTCTTCTCTTCATAGTCGCGCTTTTCCTTATACCCACGTCGCTTCCTTCAATGGTCCGGGCGCAGGCCCAACCGGAAGGGAACACGCCCCGGCTCCGCTACCGCACCTACCTTCCCATGACCACTCGCGCCAGACGCGCGCCAACGCCCCCACCAACACCCACGCCTCTGCCTACACCCACTCTGCCTCCGACACCGCCTCCTCTGGACTGCAACGTGAGCGGCACGAGCTACGGCACCCTCAGCATCGAGGGCAGTCCAACAGACCGTCCTGCTGAAGTTCATGCCGACCTGAACCTCGCCCTGCGCGGCTACGAGCGAACCAGTGCTCCCGCGTCGCTCATAGACTACGGTGGGGCTACCGACTCCGGCTCGCCTCAACTCTACGGCCTCTTCAGTGACCGTCGCACACCCCAGTTCAGCAGCGCCTATCGTGTCTACAATTGGGACTGGGATAGCAACTCACGGGGCGGTCTGATTAGCCAGTGGCCTGTCACCCTCCTCGGCATGGCAACCCAGACTGGCGAAGTTCTCAACGTCCCTGACCGCGCCAACGGAGACATCGGCTTTGGCTACAAAGTGCTCGTCCTCTACGCCAGCGAGAACCGCATCACCCTCAAGTACACCCGCGAGGATAACGTTATCCGCGGCTACACCCTCCACGTCGAAAACGTCTGCGTCGAGCCAGACCTCCTCGCCCTCTATCGCCAGATGAACGCCCAGAAGCGCGTCCAACTCCCCGCCCTCTACCCCGGTCAAGCTTTTGGCCGTGCCAGCAACGGCGAAATCGGAGTCGCCATCCGTGATGCAGGCTCCTTCATGGACCCCCGCTCCCGCAAGGACTGGTGGCAGGGCCGCTAGCCACACAAATGCATAGGGGGGCGTTGGCTAAACAACGCCCCCGTTCTGCTTTCTCCTCTGATTACAGCAAGGTCAAGTAGATATAGCGTATGACGGAGAGTAGACCCAGTTGAGCAAGGTTCAGACTGGCTACTCGCAAAACGAGGTCGTCCTTGGGGCAATTAGCAGCATTGGAAAGGTGCCAATACGCTCAAGAAAGGCCGCGCTAACCTGTTGACAAACGCCGTGAATTAGATTATCATCTAATATATTAGACTAACATCTACAACTGTGGTGAGGATTCAATGATGCGGAGCCAGTTCACGAGCGGCATGCCGGGATTTACACTCGTCTGGGTAGGGCAACTTGTCTCGCTGCTGGGCACGGCGATGACGGCCTTCGGGCTGGGACTGTGGGCCTGGCAGGAGACGGGGCAGGCAACGGCCCTGGCCCTGGTGGGCTTCTTTACCTTCGGGCCGACGGTTCTTCTCAGTCCGGTAGCGGGCGCGCTGGTGGACCGCTGGAACCGCAAGCTGGTGATGATGTTCAGCGACCTCGCGGCGGGCCTGTCTACCATCGTCGTCCTGCTGCTCTACATGAGTGGTAATCTCGAAGTGTGGCACCTGTACGTCACGGGGGCGTTCGCGGGGGCCTTTCAGGCGTTCCAGTTCCCGGCCTACTCGGCGGCAATTACCATGATGGTCTCCAAGGACCAGTACGCCCGCGCGAATGGGATGCTCGCCCTGGCCGAATCCTCCTCTGGCATCGTCGCGCCTCTATTGGCGGGCTTTCTGGTAAGCGTTATCGGCATTAGCGGCATTCTCGTTATTGACATCGTTACCTTCAGCTTTGCGCTGCTAGCGCTGCTCACCGTTCACGTCCCGCAGCCGCCCGCGACGGAGGCAGGCCGCGAGGCCAAAGGCTCGCTCTGGCAGGAATCCATCTACGGCTTCCGCTACATCGTGCGCCGCCCCAGCCTGCTCGGCCTGCAACTCGTCTTCCTCGGCGCGAACCTCACAGGCGTCTTCGCCTTCACGGTCCTTCAGCCGATGATTCTCGCACGGACGGCCAACAGCGCCGCGATTCTGGGCGCTGTGCTCTCGGCGGGAGGCATCGGCGGCGTTATCGGCGGCATCGCCATGACCACCTGGGGCGGGCCACGCCGCCGCGTGCATGGCGTGCTGGGGGGGATGATTCTCTCCAGCCTGCTGGGTGTCTGCGTGCTGGGGCTGGGGCAGAGCCTGCCCATGTGGGCGGTGGGCCTCTTCTTCGCCTCATTCTTTCTACCCGTTCTGAACGGCTCTAACCAGGCCATCTGGCAGGCGAAGGTGGCCCCGGACGTGCAGGGCCGCGTCTTCTCCGTGCGCCGCCTCATCGCGCAGATTAGCGCGCCCATTGCGATGCTAGCCGCCGGACCCCTGGCCGACTTCGTTTTCGAGCCGGGAATGCGGGCGGGCGGCGGGCTGACCTCGCTGTTTGGCGGCCTCTTTGGAACGGGGCCGGGCGCGGGGATGGCGGTGATGATGTTCCTGGCGGGCGTCGCCGGGATTGCCGTTGCGCTCGCAGGTTACCTCTTTCCCGCCGTGCGGGATGCCGAAAGCATTCTGCCGGACCACGATCATGCCACAGTAGGCACGGCCTCATCCGGGCATGCCGAGATTGCGCCTGTCGAAATCGAGACTGCCGCCGCCTAAGCCCTGTTTGTCCCGCAGGGTGGGGGTGAGATACCAAAACCGTCCAGAGTCCTCCTTCCTCTGGACGGTTTTGTGTCACTCTGCCACAATACGCAGACGACCGACGACCGCTAACGACTTAACGGCGTCAGTAGCCGAACGGGGCAGGAGCGTTGGTGGTATATTGGTTAGGAGCGAGGATTGAGCATGGCACTACAACTGGGTTGGGACTGCGGCACCGCCTACGATTTCTTTCTTAGTCTGCTCGTCCTGTACGACCCGGAGCAGTTCGCGCTGCGTGGGGCGTGGGCGGCAGGGGTGCGCTCGCGCCTCTCCGCCGAGGCACGCGAGTTCCTGCAAGAGGTTCAGGTTGCCGACCTGCACTGGATTCACGCGCTGCCAGAGCCTAAGGATAGTGCTACCGTTCTGGAGGTGATGGCGGAAGTGCCGCCCGCCGAGCGGCTCTTCGCGCTTCTGCTCTCTGACCTCCCCCCTGACGCCACTTCGCTTTTGAGGGACGTGGCGGGGCGCGGCGCGTGGAACCAGCAGGACGCGAGCACCCTGAAGCAGGTGCTCCCGATGGCTAAGGAGAAGCGGAAAGAGAAAGAGTTGACGATGTTTCTGGATTGGGCGGCGAATTCCGAAGCATTTGGGGACTCTTATCTTGCGGCGATGGAGAATTACCGGGAGGTCTTCTTCGAGGAAGAGGAGGCGC
>DASVVH010000156.1:0-5622 GCA_036386615.1 Ardenticatenaceae bacterium | reverse complement strand
AGGGCCAACACCTGCGCCGCCCACTGGAAGAGGTGGTGAAAGCAGCCCCGGTCGAGTACAAGGGTTGGCTCTTCGACCTCGCCACCGAGTCCGGAACTTTCCACGCGGGTGTGGGGCAGGGGTGGATTCACAACTCGCCACGTCGCGGCCTGGAGTTTGTCACCCGTAAAATTTCGCACGGCGTGGCGCGTATCAAGCTCGGCCTCTCCCAGGACCTGCATCTGGGCAACCTGGACGCCAAGCGCGATTGGGGCTATGCCAAGGATTACGTCTACGCAATGTGGCTCATGATGCAGCAGGACGAGCCTGATGATTACGTGGTGGCAACGGGCCAGACGCACACCGTACGCCGCTTCTGCGACCTCGCGTTCAGCCACGTCGACCTGAATTACGAGGATTACGTGGTGGTGGACCCGGCCTTCTATCGCCCGGCGGAGGTGGACCTGCTCATCGGCGACCCGTCAAAGGCTCACGCGAAGCTCGGATGGGAACCTGAGACTCCGTTCGAGGAGATGGTGCAGATGATGGTGGATGCAGACCTCAGGCGACTGAAGCGTGGCGACCGCCTCCCGGACCTGAGCGAGGCGACCGCCGTGAGGGTGAAGAAATAGGGGACCGACGACCGACGACTGACGACCGACGACCGCTAACGGCGACGTATGAACGGCGACGTATGAACGGCGACGTATGAACGGCATAACGCACCAACGGTAGGCGCTTTAGGCGAAGGCGCAAGGACGCAAGGGGATTTTCGAGAGAACGATGTAGCTGTTGCGTGTAGTAGTACATAGGTTTAGCATACAGGTTTACCCCAGTCACGAAGGAAAGCCTAAGCGTGCTAACGCTCTACGGTAGGCGTGTTGCTGGGTGGATCCCCTTAAGGTCGCTTCGCAGATTCACTTCGTTCAGGATGACATGGCTGTAGTTAGACCTTACTTGATGTACCAGTGTGTTAACCTCGTGAAACAGTACAGTTATCCCGTATCTCACATCTCGCATCCCGCATCTCGCATCTCGAATCCATAACCAGGAGGAGACTCTATGGCTCAAGATATACGGTTCGGAACGGACGGCTGGCGGGCGCGCATCGCCGATGATTACACCTTCACCAACCTGCGCCGCGTTGCCCAGGGCTACGCCAGTTATCTGCAATCCCTTGGAGACGTGGAGCGTGGCGTGGTCGTCGGCTACGATAATCGCTTTCTGGGTGATAGTTTCGCGCGCACCGTCGTGGAGGTGATGGCAGGCAATGGGATTCCCGTCTTCCTCACCAGCAGGCCGACGCCGACACCAGTTATCGCCTTTGCCATCCTCCACCACAAGGCTGCGGGCGCGGTCAACATTACGGCCAGCCACAACCCGCCGGAAGATAATGGCTTCAAGATTCGCGCCGATTATGGCGGGGCTGTCGCGCAGGAAAACCTCGCCACTGTCGAGGCGAACATTCCCGCCGACGAGAGCGGGGTCCGGTCCATGCTCTTCACGCGGGCGCAGGAGGCGGGGCTTGTCGAGTTGATTGACCCTTCCGAGGCGTACATCGAGCAGGTGCGAAAGATGGTGGATGTGGAGGCCATCAAGGCGGCGGGCTTCCGCGTGGTGGTGGACGCAATGTGGGGTGTCGGCGCGGGTTGGTTCCCGCGCATCCTTGAGGGCGGCTCTGTCGAGATTCACGAGATTCACAACCAGCGCAACCCCGCCTTCCCGGAGATGGAGCGCCCGGAGCCGATTTCGCCGAACATTGCGGTCTGCCAGGCCACCGTGCCACTGGTGGGGGCGGACGTGGGCATTCTGACGGACGGTGACGCTGACCGCGTGGGCATCGTCGCGGAGGATGGCACCTTTGTGAACCAGCTACAGGTCTATGCATTGCTGGCCTACTACCTGATGGAGGTGCGCGGCGAGAAAGGGGCTATCGTCAAGACGCTCTCCACGACCTCCATGCTGGAGAAGCTGGGCGAGCGCTACGGCGTCGAGGTCTACGAGACGGGCGTGGGCTTCAAGTACGTCGCGCCGAAGATGGTGGAGACCGACGCGGCCATCGGCGGCGAGGAGTCGGGCGGCTACGCCTTCAAGGGGCACGTCCCGGAGCGCGACGGCATTCTGGCGGGGCTGATGTTCCTCGACCTGATGAGCCGCACGGGCCGCAAGCCCACCGAACTGATTCAAGACCTCTTCGCGCTCGTGGGCGAGCACTACTATGACCGCGTGGATGTGCATTATCCGGCGGACGAGCGCGAGGAGATTCTGCGGCGCGTGCGGGAGGGCAAGCCGGAGCAGCTAGCAGGTTTCCCCGTCGAGTTCATCAACACTACGGACGGCTGGAAGTATATGCTGGGCAACGGTGGCGGCTGGATGCTCATTCGCTTCAGCGGCACGGAGCCTGTTATCCGCGTTTATACCGAAACCAGCACGCCCGAAAACGTCCAGCCCATCCTTCAGGCGGGCCTCGAACTAGCGGGCGTGAGGAGATGACGACCAGAATGCGGAATGCGGAAGTGGGAATGCGGAATGAACGACTTAACGGCACAACGCAAAGGCGCAAGGGGATTCAATTAGGAGCACCATTGCTCCTTTGTGGCCGTCCTTTGTGTTCTCTGTGCCTCTGTGGTGAAAATCCGTTATCCGTTACCGTCTACCGTCCACCGTCTACCGTCCAATCATGCTGATTGACACACACTTCCACCTCGACTTCGAGCAGTTCGACCCCGACCGGGCCGAGGTCGTCGAGCGCGCCCTCGCGGCGGGCGTGGAGCAGATGATAACCATCGGCACGACGCTGGAGACCTGCGCGCGGGCGGTGGCCCTGGCCGAAGCCTACGCACCAGTCTGGGCGGCGGTGGGCATTCACCCCAACGAGGCGAATGAGTGGGGGCCGGAGGCCGAGGCCGCGCTGCGCGAGTGGGCGCGGCACCCTAAAGTGGTGGCGATTGGCGAGATTGGGCTGGACACCTATTGGAAGCTCGTGCCCGACGAGGTGCAGCAGCGCGCCTTTGACGAGCAGCTTGCGCTCGCCGCCGAGGTGGGGCTGCCCGTCGTCATCCACGACCGCGACGCCCACGCCGACGTGCTGAAGACCATTCGGAGATGGGTGAGCACCCTCACGAGCGACGCGCCGCGCGGTGTGCTACACTTTTTCGGTGGCGACCTGGAGATGGCGCGAGAGGCGCTGGCGCTCGGCTTCTACCTGGGCGTAGATGGGCCAGTCACCTTCAAAAACGCGAAAGAGCTGCACGAGTTGGTCAGAGTGCTTCCCCTGGACCGCCTGATAGTCGAGACCGACGCGCCCTTCCTCGCGCCGCACCCGCACCGGGGCAAGCGCAACGAGCCAGCCTACGTTCGCCTGGTTGCCGAGCGCGTGGCGGACCTGAAAGATGTACCGTTTGATGACGTAGCTGCACAGACGACGAGCAATGCCCGCCGCCTTTTCCGGCTAGAGAGTGTGACTCATGACCAGCGTAACTGATATCCGGGCTGTAAAAACCATCCCACTCTTCGAGCCATTGCAGCCGGACCTCCAGGCGGTGCTCGACAAGATGCGGGCAGCGGCGCGCATCGAAATCGAGGGGGAGCTACTGGACGAGGCGCTGGCGCACGTCGTCGCCGTTGGTGGCAAGTTGGTTCGCCCCGCGCTGACCATCACCGCCGCCAACATCTTCCGCCCGACGGACGACAAGCTCATCTCCCTCGCTGCGAGCGTGGAGATGCTGCACACCGCCACCCTCGTTCACGACGACCTGATTGACGACGCGGCGCGGCGGCGCGGCAATCCCACGCTCCACACGCTCCTGAACCCCGCGAGCGCCGTCCTCCTGGGCGATTATCTCTTCGCGCAGGCGGCGGGCTGGGCGGCGGACACGGAGAACATTCGCGTGGTTCACATCTTCGCGGAGGGGCTGATGACGCTCGTGGAGGGCGAACTGCGCCAGATGTGGGCCAAGTTCGACCTGAATCGTGCCAACGAGGATTATTACCGACGCATCTACGGCAAAACGGCGGCTCTTTTCGCCGCCGCCTGCGAGTCGGGGGCGGAGTTCGGCGGCGGCTCGCCGGGTCAGGTCCAGGCCCTGCGCGAGTACGGGCGGCTGCTCGGCCTCGCCTTCCAGATTGTTGACGATGTGCTGGATTACGCGGGCGACGCGGCGCGTGTCGGGAAGCCCGTCGGCGGCGACCTTCGCAACGGCAACATCACCTTGCCCGTGATTATCTACCTGCGCGACTACGATACGGGGGGGCTGGGTTCCACCCTCTTGCAGGAGCGACTGGCACCGGAGCAGGCCGACGAGATTGTGCGCCGCGTTGCCGCCTCGCCCGCGCTCCGCGACACGCTCACGGAGGCGCAGGGATTGGTCCGGCAGGCGTGCGACTTTCTGGACGACCTGCCCGCCACCCCTGAAGTCGAGCGTCTGCGCGCCCTCGGTGATTACGTCGTCCAGCGCGACGTGTGAGGCGGGATGCGGGATACGAGATGTGAGATGTGAGATGTGAGATGCGGGATAACGGCTTACGTCGCTCTCTTGAGAATTCCCTTTGCGTCTTCGCGTCTCTGCGTCCTCGCGTTATGCCGTTCCTTCGTCCTTTGTCCTTCGTCCTTTGTCCTTCGTCCCTTCCTCAGTTCTCCACTTCAATGACCAACTGCGGGGCCATCTCAGGGTTGCCCTCCTTTGAGGTCATCGCCAGACCGTTGCTCTCCCCGATGCCGATGACGAAGCTGTAGGTTCCGTCGCCTGTGACCGCTTCCGTCACGTCGAACTCCACCCAGGTCTGGGCGCGAACCTCCTCTGGTTGTACGTCCAGCGCGGTCTCGGAGCGCGGTGGGCGGTTCGTCCAGTTTGTCTCCGCCTCGGACCACTCGTTAGCGGTGGTGTAGACCGACAGCCCTGCCGCCGCGCCCGTCTCCGCGTAGAGCCGCAGCGTCGCCCGCGCGACTGGACCCTCCAAGCCCGTCACGGTGAAGCGCAGATAGCTCTCGTGGAGCGGGTCCGTTCCCCCGTCCGCGCGCAGCGTCGGCTCGCTCCCGAAGATTACACTCGGCTCGAACTCCCGGACCTGCGTGTCCGCCTCGGCCCCGAAGGTCAGCCCCGCCCCTGCCGCTCCAGGCTCGGATGGCGCGACATCCGTGATGGGCGTCGTGCTGGTAATGGGCCGCGTGTCCGAGATGGGCGTTGTGCTGGTAATCTCTTCAGTAACCGTCGAGGTCGGCTCGATGGTCACAGCAGTCTCAACTGTCGCAACAGTCCCTGTGAGTTCGACGGTCGCCGTCACCGCAGCCGTTGCATTGGCATCAGTTGGGGCGTCGGCTGATAACGCGGGCGTCCAGGTAGCGGTCAGCGTCTCACTGCCTGGTGGGTTGGCGGGTGAGGGTGCCGCGCAACCCGCCAGCGCCAAGACGAGGGCGACTACCCCAATGCCCCACTTCATCCCGCCGTTGCTTTTATGGCTCATTGAATTTCTCATGCTCTTAATGTTCTCTCCCTTTCGCTAGTGTGTCGACCCTCTTCTCGATCTTCTCATGCGAAGAGGTCAAAACCCCATGCTAGAAGTTATATAGCAGCGTTGACACATAAATACAAGGTTGTTAGAATGGACCCGTCAGCTTCTACCCGGCACGTCACGAAGTCTCTG
>DASVVH010000155.1:0-5660 GCA_036386615.1 Ardenticatenaceae bacterium | reverse complement strand
GAGCGTGTTGGGCGAGGTCTCGACCATCGCTCGTTTGGCGGCGCTGACCTCGATGTGGCAGGCACCGCAGACGCCATCCACCATCTCGGCGACGGCGTGCGTGTCGTTCTTCAGGCGCTGGACGTAGCGATACTGCTCCAGGTCGCCGGAGCCAACATCCTCCAGCAACTTCTCGCGCGTCCGTTTGGTGGTGCTGATGTCGCGCTTGAGGACGTTTTCCTGCTTTTCGAGTTTGAGTTGCTGGCTGCGCGACGCCTCTTCTATCGTCTCGTATTCCGCGCGCGCGCGGGCGGTCACCTGAGCGAGCCGGTCCACCTCTTCGATGAGGGTGAGGGCCTGGGCTTCAAGATTCTCGCGCTGTTTCTTCAGCATCTGGACTTCAAGCTCGACGATGGTTAGCTCTCTGTGGTCCGTGATGCTGCCGCTATAGAGCCGCTTCTCTTCGTTGTCCACCTTCTGAATCAGGCCCTGCCATTCCAGGTTGAGCGCCTGCTGGCGGGCACGCGCCTCCCTCTCCGCCTGCTCGGCCTGCTCGTAGGCGACGCGCGCCAGCCGGACGGGAGAATCGAGAGTTAGCTGCTTCTGTATCTTCTTGTAGGCACCTATTTTGTCGCGCAGGGAGTTTTCAACCTCCTGCAAGTCCAGTAGGCGTGATCTTCGGCTCATTGTGGCTCCTTCCAATCTGTCTCGAATGGAGATGTTACACGGTTTGATTCGTAGACGGGAATGCCCAGCGGCTCAAGCCACTCGACCAGCCGCCGCAGCACGGGGCGCTCGCTCCCCCAATGGCCCGCCTCGACGAGGGTCAGCCCCTCGCGGGCGGCGTCCTGCGCCTCGTGGTACTTGACCTCGCCCGTGACGTAGAGCGTACACCTGGCGCGCAGCACGTCCTCCAGCATCGAGGCCCCACTGCCGCCGAGCAGGGCGACGCGGGTGTGGCACGCCGGGGCGTTGAAGCCGGGTGTGACACGCGGGGCGGCGACACCCAGCGACGCCTCGACGCGCTTGACGAGTTCGCCAGTCGTGAGGCCGGAATGCTCGCAGATGGCCCCGAAGCCCCACCCCTGCGGCGCGTCCCGCACGGGGACGAGGGGCGCTGTGGGTTCCAGCCCAAGGGCAGCGGCGAGAGCGCCATTCACGCCGCCGCGCACCGCGTCCAGGTTGGTGTGGGCGGCGAAGACGTGAATCTGGTCACAGAGCAGGCGGCGCAACAGACGGCCCCGGTAGTCGGCGGGATTGATGCGCTTCAACCCTCTGAAAAGGAGGGGGTGATGCGCGACAATCAGGTTGGCCCCACGCTGGCTCGCCTCTTCAACTACGGCGTGGTCCACATCGAGGGAGACGAGTACGGCGTGGATGGGAGCTTCGTCGTGGCCCACCTGCCAGCCCACGTTGTCCCACAATTCGGCCAGGGCAGGGGGAGCGAGTTCTTCCATGCGCTCACGGATGGCCGCGCCACTGACAGAGGGCCGTTCTTCTGTTGTCATGATGATATTGTAGGCAAAGCATGGAGGCAGGGCAATGTTGACGCATTGTTCGAGCGCGAGGTGGAATGAACGGTGGTCAAGGCTAGAGGGTAGACGACGGATGAAGGGCGGAAGTCCTGGCCTGTGGCGGGGCACCTGTGAGTTAGTAGATAGCTGAATTCGCTGTACAATGCTGCCCTTGCTTGCAGCGATAGAGTGTTGCCGGGAGAGGGTTTTGACGATAGCAGTCGTTGTTCCTACCTATAACGAGCTGGATAATATCAGTGACCTGACGCACGCGCTCCTGGGGCTGCCATGCAACCTGACGGTTATTATTGTTGACGATAATTCGCCGGATGGAACGGGCAGGGCGGCGGACGAACTGGCCGCGCGGAACGCGCGGGTGCGCGTGATTCACCGGGCGGGCAAGTTGGGGCTGGGAACTGCGTACATCGCGGGGATTCGAGAGGCGCTAGCGCTGGGAGCCACGCGAGTGATGACGATGGATGCCGACTTCTCGCACCACCCGCGCTACATTCCCGATATGGTGAGGTTGAGTGACCAGGGCCTGCACGACGTGGTGATTGGCTCCCGCTATGTTCGGGGGGGCGGAACGCGGAACTGGCACTGGCAGCGCGTGTTGCTCTCGTGGGGGGCGAACCGGGTTGCGAAGTTGGGACTGGGACTGCAACCGAATGACTGTACGGCGGGCTTCCGGCTCTATCGGAGAGAGGTGCTGGAATCCATCGAGTTGGACCGGATTTTCTCGAATGGGTACTCCTTCCTGCTGGAGATGTTGTTCAAGGTACAGCAGAAGGGGTGGACCGTCGGGGAGGTGCCGATTCTTTTTGCTGACCGGAGGCGTGGCTCTTCCAAGATTTCCAAGACGGAGATTGTGAAGGCGATGTATACCGTTCTGCGGCTGAGGTGGCAAGGTCTCACGGGCAGGGGGTAGGTGGCTATGCCCAGCCGGGCGATGAACTGGCTCGTCTTCGCGCTAACCATTTTGTGGGGCGTGGCGCTTCTGGCGGGGGTGGCGGTGCTTCAGCGGCCCCGGTTCGCGCCTGAAGTGGCGAGCCTGTCGCGCCTGCTGTGGGCGGTGGCGGTGGCGGCGTGGATTGTAGCGGCTGGGCTGGGGCTGGGCCGGGGAATCCTGCGTGGGCTGGCACTGCCCGCGAGCGCGGGGGAGCGATGGCTGGTGGCGGCACTGCTGGGGCTGGGCGCGGTGGGGTTGGCGTGGCTGGTCGTTGGGATGGCGCGGGTTCCCCCGGCCTGGCTCTCTGTTGTGCTGCTGGCCGCGCCGCTGGCGCTGCTGGCGCGCTGGCGCGAGCCGCTTCCGGCTATTCCCAGGCTGCCGCGCCTGCTGTGGCTCTTACTGTTGGTTCTGGGGGGTGTCTCATTCTTGCAGGCGCTGGAGCCACCAACGGCCTTCGATGCCCTGATGTATCACCTGCGCCTGCCGGAGTTGTGGCTGGCGCAGGGCAGTCTCTTTCAGGCTCAGAAGTCGGCGCATTTCTTTTTCCCCGTGCTGGTGGAGGCACTGTTCACGCCCGCGCTGCAACTGGGCGGTGAGGGCGCGGCGACGCTGCTGCACTGGGTCTACCTGCCGCTGACGCTGGCGCTGCTGTGGCAGATGACGCGCCGCTTCCTGCCCTCGGTCTCTGCGCCGCTCGTGCTCGCGCTGGCTATCACGATTCAGATGCTCCCGCTGCTGGCGGGGTGGGCCTACACCGACGTGGCGCTCGCGGCCTATCAGGTGGGGGTGGTGTGGGCACTGTTGCACTGGCGGGCGCACCCGGAAAGTCGCTGGCACTGGGCCGCCGCCCTCTTCGCAGGGATGGCGATGGGCATCAAGTATCTTTCCTTCCTGACACCGCTTCTCGCGCTCGTCTTTATCGTCGCGGTGCGGGGGAGGCGGGCGCTGCCCGCACTGGCGCAGTTCGCGCTGCTGGCGGGGGTGGTTGCCAGCCCCAGCTACCTGCGAAACCTGATTGGGACGAGCAACCCTTTCTTCCCCTTCGCGCTGCCCAGCCCCTATTGGGATGACTTTCGCGCCACCTGGTACGCCGCCGCCGGAACGGGCATTGGCTGGACGCTGCCCGACCTGCTTGCTGTTCCCTGGACCGCCACGCTGGGGCTGCGCGATGCCAACTATGACGATGGCCGTCCCGGCCCGCTCATCGCCACTTTCACGCCTCTCGCCTTCTGGTTCTGGCTGCGTGGCGCGGGCCGCTCCGACGAGCGGAGGATAGTCGGGATTCTGGCCGCGTTCGCCTTGAGTTACATAGCGCTGTGGCTGGTCGGCATTGTTTCGAGCGCGGCGCTGTGGCAGACGCGGTTCCTGGCGACGCCCCTGCTCCTCCTATGCCCGGTGGCGGCATGGGGCATCGGGCAACTGGAGCCGATGGCGACGGAGCGCTTCAGCCCCGCCCGCTTCGCCTATCTCTTCGTGGGGGGATGGGCCGTGCTGGCTACCCTGATTGCGCTCACGGAGTTCTCCCGCACGGCCCCCGTGCAGGCGTTGATGGGCTACGAATCGCGCGAGGAGTGGCTGGAATCCCGAATCGGCAGCTACGAGCCGCTGGTTCAGGAGATGAACGAGTTGCCCGCCGGGAGCCGCACGCTGCTCCTGTTCGAGCCGCGCTCGTACCGGATGCCTGTTGAAACGTGGGCCGATACGGTGCTGTACGAGTATTCATGGCGCTTGCTGCGCCTCGGCGGCGACACGGCGGGACTGACTCCTGAACTGTGCGGCGAGGGTTACACGCACGCGGCCATCTACTGGCGCGGGGCACGCTTTTTGAATCAGGAGGAGGCGGTCAATGGTCTCTCCGACGAGGAGTTTGCCGCGTTGGAGGCGTGGGCGGGGGCGCAGGAGAGCCTCTGGCTGGCGGAGAGCGGCCAGCACGAGTTGCTGCGCCTCGCCTGCGAGGCATGAGGGGTGAACCTGTAGGAACGATGGAACCTCCCATTAAGAAGCTCTTGATAGGGTTGTTCGGCCTGACGCTCCTGGTGCGCGCCCTGACGGCGGCGACGCTGGACCACGCGGGCTATCTCGATGCCTTTTACTACTACCACATCGCGCTGAACATGGTGAATGGGCAGGGCATCACGGAGACAGTCATCTGGAACTACCTGGACGACCCGCAGACGCTGCCCCGCCCCGGCAACCAGTACTGGATGCCGATGACGAACTTCCTGGCGTGGTTGGGCATGGCCGCGCTCGGCTCGTTGCTCCCCTTGTGGCGGGCGGCACAGGTGCCTTTCGTGCTCCTTAGTTCGCTCCTGCCGCCCCTGGCCGCGTGGCTCTCGTGGCAAGAGTGGCGGCGGCGCGATTGGGCCATCGGCGCGGGGCTGCTTACCCTCTTCTCCGGCTTTACCTTCACCTACTGGGTTGTGACTGACAACTTCACGCCGTTCGCGCTGGCGGTGTCGCTGGCGCTCCTCGCCACCTGGAAGGGGCAGGAGGAGCCACGCGGGCACTGGTGGGTGCTGGCGGGTGTCGGGGTGGGGTTGAGCCACCTGACGCGGGTGGATGGGGTGTTGCTCGTACCCGTAGTAGCGATGTTCCTGGCGTGGCGCTGCCTGCGCGGCCCGGAGCGGAGCGTGGCGTCATTCGTCCGCTTCGGCGCGCTCGCGGCGGCGGGCTACCTCCTCGTCATGGCTCCCTGGTGGGCGCGGAACTGGGCAGTGACGGGGACACCCTTCCCCGGCGGCGGCACGCAGACCCTGTGGCTGCGCTCCTACGATGAGATATTCTCCTACGAGCCGCAGTTGACGCTGGAGCGCTATCTCGCCTGGGGCTGGGGGCCGATTCTCGGCTCGAAGCTGAACGCGGTGGTGTGGAGCGCGCTCATCATCCTGGGGAGCACCCAGTTTTTCCTGGCCCCCTTCATCCTCGGCATGGCGCGGGAGGCGGCGCGGCGGCCCCTCTTCCGCCCCTTCCTGCTCTACACTGTCATGCTCCTGACCGCCATGCCCCTCGTCTTTACCTTTCCGGCGGTGCGCGGGAGCCTGCTCCACTCCTCCGCCGCACTGATACCCTGGATGATGGCGCTCGCCCCGGCAGGCATCGAGCGGGCAATTCAATGGATTGCGCGGCGCAGGCGCGCCTGGAACGCGGCGCAGGCAGCCAGAATCTTCAGCATGGGGTTCGTGGGCGTGGCGGCAGTCGTCACGCTCTATCTGCACACG
>DASVVH010000154.1:0-8587 GCA_036386615.1 Ardenticatenaceae bacterium | reverse complement strand
CTGGCGCTCATTATTCTGTAAGAATCGCGCGGTAGCAAATTGGCTACTCGCGGCGCGAGCCAGCGCTGTACGCAGCCTGTAATATAACTTCACGGCTGCGTAGCAACTACCTTCCTCTATACTGGCCTTTTTCCTCTCGCCAATACTGGCCGTTACTGGCCTTTACTGGCCTTGACCCCTTTTCGACCTGACTCCTCTCTCGCTGCCTTTCTCCTCTCCCACTTTGACACAGCCCTACGATGAGAGTTTGCTTTTTGAGCGTGGCGGCGTACCATCATTAGCATGTCTAAGAAACTCCTCACGCAGAGCCTTATCTTCTGGTTTTGGGTGCCGCTCGCCGCTATGTGGGTCATCATGTCGGCGGAGCAGCCCGCGATTACGGCGGTGGTCTCGCGCCTGCCGGAAGCTGTCGAGAACCTCGCGGCCTTCGGCCTGACGTTCTCGTTCGCGCTCATCATCGAAAGTCCCGTCATCATGCTCCTGACGGCGGGAACGGCGCTGGCGACGCATCGCCAATCGTATAGCCACCTGATTCAGTTCACGGTGGTCATGTCGCTGGTGCTGACGGTGCTGCACCTGCTTCTGGCGGTGACGCCGCTCTACGCCTACATCCTGCGGGAGTGGATTGAAGCGCCGGAGGCGACTATCGAGACGAGCCGGGTCGCCTTTCTGCTGATGACGCCCTGGACTGGCGCGATTGCCCTTCGCCGCCTGTGGGAAGGGGTGATGATTCGCTACGGCAAGCCGCAGCGCGTGACGATGGTCATCGTCGTGCGGCTTGCGGCGACGATTCTGGTGCTGCTGGGGGGGCTGGCGCTGGGACGCTGGCCGGGCGCATACGTCGGCGGCGCGGCCCTGAGCGTGGGGGTCATTGTGGGGGCTGTGACGGCGTGGTTCCTCTCGCGCCCTACGGTGGCCGCGCTGAAGGTGCCGGGGCCGGAGAACCGGATACTCGGCTGGCGGCGGCTTTCCAATTTCTACACGCCTCTGGCGCTGACCTCGCTGTTGACGATGGTGGGGCAGCCGATTCTTTCCTTCGGCCTCAGCCGCGCGCCGCTGCCGCTGGAATCGCTGGCAATCTGGCCTGTGGTGATGTCGCTGGTCTTCATCGGGCGCAGTTTCGGCATCGCCTTTCAGGAGGTGGTGATTGCGCTGCTGGACAACGCGCAGTCGTACCGGGCGCTGCACCGCTTCATGTGGGTGCTGGCGCTGGGCACGAGTGGGCTATTCGCGCTGATGGCGCTGACGCCGGGCGCGGCGCTGTGGTACCGCTACGTTTCAGGGCTGACGCCGGAGTTGGTACGGTTGGCGATTCTGCCGACGGCGATTCTGGCGGTGGTGCCGGGGCTGAACGCCATCTCCTCGTGGCAGCGCGGGATTCTGGTGCGGAGCGAGGAGACTGGCCCCATCAGCATGGCGGTGGCGCTGAACATGGCGGTGCTGCTCGGCATCATGGCGGTCGCGCCGCTCGTGGTTGAGTTGCCCGGCGCAGTGCTGGCGGCGAGCGCGTTAAGTATCTCAATGGCGGCGGAGGCGCTGTTCCTGTGGTGGCATAGCCGGGAGACGGCGGTGCGGCTCTCGACGGCGGAGATTATCCTGAGCAATTGATGGAGACGAAGGACGAAGGACGGAGGAACGGCACGACGCACCACGAATTGAACAAGTTGTGAATGTTGTCACGGAAGAGTATTGACAGCCAGCACTACTTGTGATAAAATGCACAATCATAGCGGGAGGGGTGCAGGAGACTCGCAACGATGTGGCGCAGAGGTGACGAGGAGCGGCGAGAGGCGGCGCTAGCGCGGTTTGGCGTGGGGAGTGACCTGAACGGGGAATAAACCTGGGGCGAAGCGTGGGGCTTCGCCTTTTTGTTTGCGGGGAAGAGAGGAGATGAGGGAGAGAGTGATGGAGGACAAGCGGAGAGACCAGTGGCAGAGCCGGGTTGACCGCCTCATTGATGAGGCTATCGAGCGCGGCGATTTCGACCTGTCTCGCGTCAAGGGGAAGAAGCTGACGGGCGGCCACATCGAGGATTTCGCCGGGGATACGGCGATGGCTCACAAGGTTTTGAAGAACAGTGGCTACGCGCCGCCATTTCTGATGAAGAAGCGGGAGATCGAGGAGGCGCTGGAAAAGGAACGGGCACGGCTCGCGCGGTATGCATTTCGACGCCTGCGACTGATGGAAGAGGCAGGCACAGCAACGGATGAGGCGTATGCGGCAGCCCTGCGCGAGCGCGCGGAGGCGGACTGGCAGTGGGCCGTGCGGCAGTTCGAGAAGGCGATTCCAGAGTTGAACAAGGAAATCGAACTGTTCAACCTGATGAACCAGATTCCATCCATGCACAAGATGAAGCTTCGCATGGAGTGGGAGATCGAGCGGGCGGAGAGGGACATTCGAGGCGAAGGGCGAGGGACGGAGGGCGGAACTCAGCGGCGAGATTAGCACGGGAGGTAGAGATGCCATCGAGGGTGCTGTTGTTGACACCGGCGCGGCGGTTCTTTGCGAATCGCTTTGGAATCGGGTACCAGATGCCTCTGGGGCTGGTGCTCATCGGCGGGCCTTTGGTGGACGCGGGCCACACGGTCCGGCTGGTTGACAACGACCTGTATGGCTGGAAGCCGCATAGACTGGTAGAGGAGGTCCGGCGTTTCGCGCCGGATTTCCTGTTAATGGGGCATACGAGTTCGACGGCGGCGCACAATACCTGCCTGGCGACGGCGCGGGTGTTGAAGCAAGCCTTCCCCTCGCTGCCTATTGTCTACGGCGGCGTCTATCCTTCCTACGCGGCGGAGAGCGTGTTGCGAGAATGCGCGGAGATTGACGTGGTGGTGCGGGGCGAGGGCGAGGCAACGGCACTGGCGCTCGTGGACGCGTGGGAGCGCGGCGCGGCGCTCGCCGAGGTGGAGGGGATTACGTGGCGCGACGGGGGAACGATTCGCGCGAACCGCCCACGCCCACCGATTGCGAACCTTGACGACTACCGCCCCGGCTGGGAGTTGGTGGACTGGGAGGGCTACAGGCTTTTCGGGTTCGGGCGGTCGGCGGGGATACAGTTCAGTCGGGGATGCCCATTGACCTGCACGCACTGCGGACAATGGAGCTTCTGGAAGCGGTGGCGGCACCGCAGCCCGGAGAACGTGGTGGCGGAGTTGCGGACGCTCAAGGAGCAGTACGGCGTCAGGATTGTCTGGTTCGCGGACGAGAATTTCGCGGCGGACCAGGAGGCCGCCGTCGAGCTTCTGGAGCGCATCGTCGCGGCGGACCTGGGGCTGTCGCTGAACATCAACATGACTGCCGCCGATGTGGTGCGGGACGCGGCGCTCCTGCCCCTGTACAAGGCGGCGGGGGTGGATTACGTCATCATGGGCATCGAGGCGCTGGACGACGCGGTGGTCTCTTCGATACGCAAGAACAATCCCTTCACCATCTCGAAGCAGGCGATCGCGGCGCTGCGGAAAAATGACATCTTTAGCTGGGCGAACATCATCTACGGGCTGGAAGACGAGACGGTGGGTACGATGGTGGAGAAGTTCCGGCGGAGCTTTGAGCTGGACCCGGAGGTGCTCAACGGCTGCTACCTGACGCCGCATTTCTGGACGGCGGCGGGGCGGGCGACGAACCCAGCCGATGTAATTCAACTCGACATGTCGAAGTGGAGCTACCGGAATCAGGTCATCGCCGCGCCGCAGTTGTCGCCCCGGACGTTGTTCGTGGGGGTGAAGCTGACGGAGATGGTCTTTCACCTGCGCCCGCGCGCGTTGACGCGCCTGCTGTGGGGAGGCGGCGACGAGCGGCTGCGGCGACTGCGGCGGGCCACCTTCTGGTCGGGCGTGCGCGTGGTCGTGGCGGAGGTGGCAGAGTTCGTCTTCAAGACGCGGTTCTCGCCGCGTGGGACGCTGGCACGGCTGCGGGGTGAGCCGGAGCGAGTTGCCGAACGGCGAGAGGCTATTCCGGTACGGATTCACGAGCCAGCCGAGAGGCTAGCAGGCTGAAGAGAGAAGGGGCGCATCACCTGCGCTCCTTACACGACCTAGTTCATGCGCGCTAGCAGCGCCAGCCGCGCCCACTCCGCCGCTTCGTAGGCGGAGTTTTCGTCGAGGGCGGCGGCGTAAGAGAACAACGCCTTCGCGTAGTTACCGAAGTATTCGTAGACGCGGCCCAGATTGAAGTGCGCGTGAGGGCGGGTCTCGTAGCGCGGCGCATTCAGCGCCAACTCGAACCAAGGCTGCGCCTCCTGCCACCGTTCCATCTCGATGAGATAGGCACCAATGTCGTTGTAGGGGTTGCCGAAGTCAGGGTCGAGCGAGATGGCGGTATGGCAATGCTCAATTGCCTCATCGTAGCGGCCCATTGTGCCGAGCACCCAACCGAGGAAGGTGTACGCCTCGGCGGTGGGCGAGAGGGCAATGGAGTGCCTGTACTCCTGGATGGCATCGCCTATGCGCCCGGCCTGTTGGTGCTCGTAGGCGCGGTCAAAGTGCTGGCGGGCCAGAAGTGCCGTCTCGTGCTCGTTCATGGCGGGGTTATACCACCCCGCGCAATGGTCGTCAAAGCTTTCTCCTACTTTCCCCGCCGGGAATTCCCCTATCGTGACCTGTGTCACCGACAGAGCATGCTTCACCTTATATAGTGTGTACACCGATGAAACGGGTTTGTATAGTGCTCGTGCCACAGCGCGGACAGCAACGTCCCTGTGCTGCCCACGCTAACCATCGGTACGGGTTCTCCTCTCCTAAGGGGTGCCTACGTCCTCCGGCTCCGGCCTCAAGGGCGCTAGCCGTGCCACGCTTCGGCCACTGTCCACCGTTGGTAAGGTCGTCAGGTCAATAGCCAGTTCATAGTAGCTACCGTCGAAGAAGAGACAGGTCGAAGCGCAATAAAGAGAGGAGGCCCCGCACCACCGGGCCTCCTCTCTTTTTGACGACCGACGACCAACGACCGCCAACGGCTTACGTGTACGAGTACACAAAGTTAGCATACAGGTTCACCCCAGTCACGAGGGGAGGGCGAAGCGTGCTAGCGCCTTACAATACGGGTGTTGTTGGGTGGATCCTTCGCTTCGCTCAGGATGACATGTTTGTAGCTAGCTGGTATGCAACCTACCCCTGGACACATCCTGTATGCTAACCTCGTGAAGCTGTACGCTTACGGCATAGAGTTGAGTGACAGCCGTGCCTCGATTTCTCCGCCTTCATCCTCTGCGACCACTCGAAATCCGAGACTCGTATAGAGGCGGGCCGCCGCAACATTGTCGCGGTCGTAGCCAATCTCGATGGCGCGACTGTTCGGCTGCGCGGCGATGCGCGCGATAACGGCCTCCATCGCCGCGCGGCCATATCCCCGCTGTTGATAGGCCTGGTCAATCATGATGCGGAGGATGTAGTCAACGCCCGCTTCCGGCGTGCCATGATGCGCGGGAATCCCGCTTTCCGGCCAGCGACCATACATGACGAAGCCGACCATCGTTTCATCGGCATAGATAGCGTATGGGGTCCACCAAGATTCCGCATAGGCTTGCGCCAGTGACGACACATTCTGAGCGACATAGCCGCGTTGCTGTTGCTCCGGGGTTGGACTGAGCCTGATACACGTCACCCAGTTCTCTGCGGTAATGGGGCGGAGCGTTATAGTCATCAATTATCTCCTTTTGCCGCCATGTCACATCTCACATCTCACTGTACCTGTTCGGCGAACTCGTTGGTGAACACCTCGTCCAGGTTCGTGGGAGCCTCCAGCAGGCCCGCCTCCACCATGAAGTTCTGCGTGGTTTCCCAACTGGTGCGCGGCACGACGCCTACCCTCTCGTTCTCCCAGAAGGGCAGCGTCGCGTCCAGAATGGCACGTTGTAGCTCGGCGTTCTCGGCGTTTATCTCGGCTCCCCAGCGCTCGTCGCGCACAATCTCGAAGGCGGCGTCGGGGTCGGCCAGCGTATCCCGGATGCCCCGCACCATCGCGCGCACCATGCCCTGAACCAACTGCGGGTCGTCCTGGATAGTGGTCTCGTTGGTCATCAGGCCGTTGGCGACCAAGTCAATCCAGTCGGCCACGTTGATGGTGCTGGGAGTGAAGCCCTCGGCTTCCAGTACGAGCGGTTCGTTGGTGGCGTAGACCACCGCCGCGTCCACGCGCCCCTCTGCGAGGACGGGGGTCTGGTTGAAGCCAATCGCTTCAAGGGTCACGGCATCCCCGTCAAGGTTGGCGGCCTGAACGAGTGCCAGCCAGCCGATATAATTGGCCCCGTACAGACCGGGCAGCCCGACGGTCTTCCCTTCCAGCACCGTGGGGTCGCTCAGGTCGTGCTCAAGCGAGGTGACGGCCACGGGGAAGCGGCGATACCAGTTCGCCACGTAGCGCACGGGCAGCCCCTGTGAACGCGCCAGAAGCACCTGCTCGCCACTGGCGACGGCGAACTGCAACTCGTTAGCGGCCAACAGTTGCACGAGGTCGCTCTCCATGCCGTAGTCGAAGGTCAGGTCAATCCCCTCCTCCGCGAAATAGCCCCGCTCCACCGCGACGTAGAAGGGCGCGAACTGCACGTTGGGAATGTAGCCCATCGCCAGCGTCACGGGGCGCAGCGACTCCTCCCCTGTGGCCGCTGGCGCGTCAGCTTGCATTACTGTCGCCGTAGGTCCAGGCACAACTGCCGCGTTATTCCCGCAGGCCGCGAGAAGCAGAGCTAACACCATGAGTAAACCGATTCTCGTCATCATCCACACACCTCTATCACTTATGGTTGTTATCGTCCACCATCCACCGTCTTCCGTCCTCCGTCTTCCGTCCTTCGTCCTTCGTCTACCTCTGCCAGCGCACCACGCGCCGCTCGATGAAGGAGACGAGGCCGTAGAGCGCGAGGGCCATCCCCGCCAGCGTGAGCAGCGCCACGAAGAGGAGCGGCGTGTTGTAGAGGCCGCTCCGCGCGATGTTGATGAGCGTGCCCAGCCCCTCCCGCGCGCCCGCGAATTCGCCCACCACCGCGCCGACGACGGCCAGTGTCACGCCCAGCTTGATGCCGCCGAAGAGCACGGGCAGCGCGGCGGGAATCTCGACGAGGCGGAAGCGCTGCCAGCGCGAGGCGCGCAGCACGCGCATCAGTTCGAGCCAGTCACGGTCTACGGAGCGCACGCCGACGATGGTGTTAATGAGGATTGGGAAGAAGACCATCAGCGCGCAGATTAGCACCTTGCTCGTCAGCCCGAAGCCGAACCAGATGACCAGCAGCGGAGCCAGCGCCACGATGGGCACCGCCTGCATCGCCACCAGCCAGGGAGCCACCAGCCGCTCCGCCACTGGCTGCTTTGCCAGCCAGTACCCCGTCGCCGTCGCCAGGGTGAAGCCCAGAGCGAAGCCCGCGACTATCTCGAAGAGCGTCACGCGCAGGTGCCGCCACAATTGGCCGCTTTGTATCGCGCCCGCGAATGCCCGTGCCACACTGGCCGGGGCGGGCAGGATGAACTCCGGGTAGTTTCCCAGCGTCACGACTGCCTGCCATAGCGCCAGAATAAGAACTGGCCCCAGCAGCACCGCGACCCACTCCCCGCGCAGTCTCAAGCGCCCGCGCCGCAGCGTGGGCAGGGTGCCCAGCGCCGCCTTCTCTCGTAATTGACTCTTCTCGCTCACCATTTCACCGTTACCTGCTACCTCTCGCTATCAACGAAAACGCCCGAAGGAGCGTGCCTTCGGGCGTCGGGAATCTGCTGTACGAGCGCGGCCATGCCGAAAGTAGCCTACCCCGCGCCAGCCTCTGCCCCATAGAGAAAAGAACCCGACGCGCCGCTGCGAAATGGCAGCTTGCGGTCGGGCAGGAGGCTCGTCTGGCGAGCGGGTAGGCGAAACAGGCCAGCGTCCCTCGCGGAACGGACTGGCGCGCGCCGTCGTACCTTCTTCCATCCGGACTGTACCGTCGGCCCCGGTCTCTCACCGGGTCTGCTGTCCTCCGGCTGGTGCCGGAGCGCTCGCGGGCTTGCTCGACTGGTCGAACTTACCGCCGGTCGGGAATTGCCTTGCGGCTCACCCTGCCCTGAAGGTCTCGTATTCAGTTACCAAGAGTGTAGTTCCCAACCCTGCGCCTGTCAACCCCTTGGGCAGAGCTTGCGGTTACCCAGTGTTGAGTAAGTCCAGGGTGAAGGTGCAGAACGAGGGGTGTGAGCATGGGTGACAGGCACTTGATTGCTGAATCCTGGGGGGATCCTTCACTTCGTTCAGGATGACATGTGGGGAACTTGCTGGTTCTTGAGGGTCCAGAGCCTGCCTACCTCAAAGTGGGAGAGGGAAAGGAGGAGAGGGAGCGAGATAGGGGCGGGAGGGTACAGAGGCCAGTAAAGGCCAGTAATGGCCAGTACTGGCGAACGATAAGCGGCCAGTATAGTGGTAAGTAGTTGCTATATAGATGTTAGTTATATTACAACTCGCGCTACTTTGACACAGCCCTGAGAAGCCCCCTACTTTTTGCCCCGCCTGTTTCGGGGGTTTCGGGAGGAAGCGTCGTTCGCCGTTGTTCTCCTTCGTCCTTCGTCCTGTGCCAGGGGGCGCGAGTGGCCGTCGGCTGGTGTTGTGACCTGTGCCCGATTCGCTGCCAGCCCCGCCT
>DASVVH010000153.1:0-4893 GCA_036386615.1 Ardenticatenaceae bacterium | reverse complement strand
CTGCACGGGCTGGTCCGGGCTGCCGGGTGCCAGCACCTCGCCTCCACGCTCCAACCGCACGGGCCAGTAGGTGAAGCGGTCTGTCGGGTCGAGCGGGCCGACGATGAGGCCGGGGCGAATTACCAGCGCGCGCCCAGGCATCGCCTCTTCTGTCGCCCGCTCGCAAAGCACCTTGAGCGGCCCATACGTCTCCCCGGTGACTTCCTCCGCCGTCTCGTCTTCCAGCGTGCCGACGGGCGCGTTCTCGTCCATGTTGGGGATAGACGGGTCAGCGTAGACGGAGATGGTGGAGATAAAGGTGTAGTGCTCCACTGAGTCCTTCAACAACTCGGCGGAGGCGCGAACGATGCGCGGCACGTAGCCGGAGGTATCTATCACCGCGTCCCACTGCCGCCCTTCGAGCGCCGACAGGTCGCCGTCTCGGTCGCCCCGCAGCTTCTCTACTTCGGGATAGAGGTCCGCGTTGTGCTGGCCCCGGTTGAACAGTGTGACGGCGTGCCCGCGCTCCAGCGCCGCCTCGACGAGGTGGCGGCCCAGAAAGACGGTGCCGCCGAGAATTAGTAGCTTCATCGAATCCGTTTCTCCTTACTTTATCATCACTTGCCCACGAGCAGACTTAGCTCGTGAAGATAGCGCTGCCGCTCCGCCCCGCAACGCGCCTCGTCCCAGCCGAGCATCACGGCCATGCGGCTGATAACCTCGTCCAGCACCTCCACGCCACGACGCGGGGCCTCATAGATGAGCCAGGTGCGCCGCGCCAGAAAGTCGTCGGCGGTGAGGCATAGCTCGCAGCCCACAGCGTATTGCAGTTCGGCCCACAGGTAGGGCAGGCCGGGCAAAATGCGTTCGCCAAGCGTCGCGTCCCCCACTACGAGCCGCGCCACCTCGTAGGCGTGGGTGCCGTAGTATTGCGCGAGGTGTGCCCACACGTCGTCGGGCAGGCGCGTCGGGTTCGCGTCGGGAAGCGGGTGCTCCGCGCCGGGCAGATGGAGCCGCGCGGTATCCGCCTCCGGCTTTTTGGGGATGCCCAGCCGCTCCTTAAGCATCTCCGCCGCCACGTCAATCAACTGCTTGCCCATCACGCGGTAGGTCGTCAGCTTGCCGCCCGCGATGTTGAGAAGGCCACGCGGCGCTTCCCAGATGTCGTGCTCGCGGCTGGTGGCCCCGACGTTCTCCGCGCCGGGGTCCGTGAGGAGGGGGCGCAACCCGGCCCAGGAGGATTGTATATCCTCCCGCGTCAGCGCGGCACCGGGGAAGGCGTAGTTGGCGACTGCCAGCAGGTACTCTGCGTCCTCATCGGTCACACCCACCGCGTCAAGGTTGCCGTCGTAGAAGGTGTCGGTGGTGCCGATGATGGTCGCGTGCTCCCAGGGTAGGATGAAGACCGGGCGGCCATCCTGGGGCGCGGCGACGTAGAGCGCGTCGTCGAGGGGCAGCCGCTCTTTGGCGAAGACGAGATGAACCCCCTTCGAGGGGTTGAGGCGCGGCGGAATCGTGGGGTCCGCCATGTGAATGACCGTATCGGTCCAGGGTCCGGTGCAGTTCAGGACGAGACGGGCGTGGAGGTCGTGCTCCGCGCCGCTCAACTCGTCGCGCACGCGCGCGCCAACCAGTTCGTGCCGCTCGTCACGCAGGAAATGCACCACCGCCATGTAGGTCAACAGGGTAGCGCCCTGCTCGTGTGCCTGCTGGGCATTGGCGAGGGTCAGGCGGGCGTCGTGAGTGGCGGCGTCGTAGAAATGGGCCGCGCCCACCAACCCCTCGTCGCGGAGGCCGGGCACCTCGTGCTCTACTGCCGCCATTCGCATCATGTTGTGGCGCTGCACGCCGCGAAAGAGGCTCAGGCTGTCGTAGAGCCACATCCCCGCCGTCATCTCCAGAAAACCGTGCTTGTCCCCCTTGTAGATGGGGAAAATCAAGGGCTGTGGGCGCACCAGATGGGGGGCACTATCGAGGAGCACCCGCCGCTCCTGTAGCGCCTCAAAGACCAGGCTGAACTCGAACTGCTCCAGGTAGCGCAGCCCGCCGTGAATGAGTTTCGTGCTCTTGGAGGAGGTGCCGCTTGCGAGGTCGCGCTTCTCCACCAGCGCGACGCGATACCCGCGCAGGGCAGCGTCGCGCGCGGCTCCGGCCCCGGTGATGCCGCCGCCAATGATGAGCAGGTCGAAAGGCTCGTCTGAGTCGAGCGCGGCCAGCGCCGCCGCCCGCGTCTGTTGGGAAAGCTCTCGCGTCATGGTTCTATCAATCCAGGTATGGTATGCTGTGAGTGTATCACACAGGGGATAGTATAGTGCAGAACGGTGGTATGAAGGCAGGGCTGTGCGGGAGGGCGGGCACAGGTGCCGAGGCCGCGTTATGTGAAGCAAAGCCTACAAAAGCCTACATTCAAGGGCGATCCATGTAGGCTTTTATTGACATAATGTTATGACTGGGCAAGGAGCGGAGCAATGGCAAGGTACGTCGGCGCGGTGGATCAGGGAACGACGAGCACGCGCTTCATGGTTTTCGACTATGGCGGCAACGAGGTGGCGCGGCACCAGTTGGAGCACCAGCAGATTCTGCCGCGCGCGGGGTGGGTGGAGCACGACCCTGAGGAGATTTGGGAGCGCACCCGCACCGTCATTCGTAGTGCCATGACGAGGGCGGCGCTCCGGGCGTCGGACCTCGCGGCGATTGGCGTCACGAACCAGCGCGAGACGACAGTCGTGTGGAACCCGAAGACGGGCCGACCCTACTACAACGCTATCGTCTGGCAGGACACGCGCACCGATCGCATTGCCGCGAATCTGGAGCGCAGTGGGAAGGGAGAGGTCATCCGCAGGAAGGCTGGGCTGCCGCCCGCGACCTACTTCTCCGGCGGCAAGCTACAGTGGATTCTGGAGAACGTGGAGGGCGTGCGAGCGGCGGCGGAGCGCGGCGAGGCTATCTTCGGCACGATAGATAGCTGGCTCATCTGGAATTTGACGGGCGGGGCGGATGGCGGCGCGCACATCACGGACGTGACCAACGCCAGCCGCACGATGCTGATGAGCCTGAAAACGCTGGACTGGGACGAAGAACTGCTGGGCCTCTTCAACGTTCCGCGCCGGATGCTTCCCGACATCCGCCCCTCCTCGGACCCACGCGGCTACGGCACCACCCGCGCCGATGACCTGTTCGATGGTGAAATCCTCGTCTGCGGCGACCTGGGCGACCAGCAGGCCGCGACGGTTGGGCAGGTCTGCTACAGCGCGGGGGAGGCGAAGAACACCTACGGCACGGGCAACTTCATGCTGCTCAATACGGGTACGGAAATCGTGCCCTCCCAGGCGGGGCTGCTGACCACAGTCGGCTACCAGCTAGGAGACCAGCGCGCCGTCTATGCTCTGGAAGGCTCCATCGCCGTCACGGGGTCCGCCGTGCAGTGGCTGCGCGACCAGCTTGGCCTCATCCGCGACGCGAGTGAGATCGAGGCGCTGGCGAACACGGTTCAGGATAACGGGGGCATCTACTTCGTCCCGGCCTTCTCCGGCCTTTTCGCGCCCTACTGGCGTTCCGATGCGCGCGGCGCGGTCGTGGGCCTCTCGCGCTTCAACCATCGCGGCCACCTCGCCCGCGCGACGCTGGAAGCCATCTGCTTCCAGACCAAAGACGTGTTGAACGCGATGGTCGAGGATTCGGGCGTGCGGCTGGAAATCCTGAAGGTGGACGGCGGGGCTACGGTCAATGACACCCTCATGCAGTTGCAGGCGGACGTTCTGGGCGTGCCCGTCGCGCGGCCCGTCGTGGCGGAGACGACGAGCCTCGGCGCGGCCTACGCGGCGGGGCTGGCCGTTGGCTTCTGGAACACCCTTGACGAGCTACGCAAGAACTGGCAGCAGGATAGGCTGTGGGAGCCGCGCTGGAGCGAGGACCAACGCGAGGTTGCTTACGCGGGCTGGAAAAAGGCTGTGGAGCGCACGCTGAACTGGGTGGAGGTGTGAGGCGGGATGCGGGATGCGGGATGCGGGATGTGAGATATGAGATGTGAGATGAGGGATGTGGGATGTGAGATGTGAGATGTGGGACAGGGCTTCGCAGAAAGTCGGCTCTCGGCTACGAGTTTCGCCGTCCTGTGGACTTTACGGCGCGCATGGGTCTAGCGCGTCGAACTGCGAAAGGGGGTGACGCAGGCGGTAGGCGTCAGGTGAGGCAAGTACCTGTACAGATACACAAGGTTAGCATACAGATTCAGCCTGTCACGAAGGGCAGTCGAAGCGTGCTAACGCTCTACGCCAGGCGTATTGCTGGGTGGATCCTTCACTTCGTTCAGGATGACATGGCTGTAGCTAGACCTTATGTGATGTACCACTGTGTGTTAACCTCGTGAAACAGTGCAAGTACCAGCTATGGTGCAACGGAGATGTGGACGGAAGCCTCGATGTTCACTATCATGTAGCTGTTCTTCTGCCGGGTAGAAGTGGAGTGGGAAACTTCCTCTATAAGCAGGGGAGCACTGTGTCAGTTACCCGCAAGTGGCAGATGGACCATCTTCATAGAACGAGTTGATAGGCTTATGGATAAAGGGGTTGTTTACGCGGCGAGTGCCTACATGGCGTGGGGGTTGGTCCCTCTCTTCTGGAAGACGTTGCAGGAGGTGCCCGCTACAGAGATTCTTGCTCACCGCATGGTCTGGTCCCTGCTCGTGGTGCTTTTGCTGCTCGCGTATCAGGGCCACTGGCGCTGGTTGGGTGGGGCGGTTCAAAACCGCCGGACGCTGTTGGCCTATCTGGCCTCGGCGGCGCTGATTTCCGTTAACTGGTTCGTCTATATCTGGGCGGTGAACACGGGGCACATCGTCGAGACGAGTCTGGGCTACTTCATCAACCCACTTGTCAATGTGCTTCTGGGCATTGTCTTTCTGCGGGAGAAGCT
>DASVVH010000152.1:0-5658 GCA_036386615.1 Ardenticatenaceae bacterium | reverse complement strand
GAAACGCTTTGACGAGGCGGACGCGCCCGTCTTCGCCACGCGGGACTGGCATCCGGCGGACCACGTATCCTTCAGAGAGCAGGGCGGCATCTGGCCCGTTCACTGCGTTCGGGATACGGAAGGGGCGGCCTTCCACGCTGGCCTGCAATTGCCGAAGGGAACGACCATCGTCAGCAAGGCTCAGGCACCTACCGAGGAAGCGTATAGTGGCTTCCAGGGGACCAGCTTGGCCCAGCAGCTACGCGAGCGCGGAGTTGAGAACGTCTACGTGGGTGGCCTCGCCACTGACTACTGCGTCAAGAGCACCGTGCTGGACGCTCTGCACACGGGCTTCGATACTTATTACCTCGCCGACGCGTCGCGCGGGGTGGAAGTGAACAAAGGCGACGTGGCCGCCGCCGAGAGCGAGATGGAGAAAGCGGGCGCAAAGAGGCTCACACTGGACGAACTCGGCTAGAAGCCGTCGCACGAAACGTGCTACGCGATGAGCAGCGGGGTTCATTGACCCCGTTGCGCAGCTTCAAGGGAAGGGAGAGCGATGAACGAGCGCCACCTGCCGGACCTGCGGATTCTGCCGACATCCGCCCTCGTGTTGCACGAGGAGACGGAGGGCGACCGCACGGGCCGTCTGGTTGACCGCCTCGCGCGGGAGCGCCGCTTGAAGAACCCGCCCATCGTGGCCGGAATGCCGGACAGTGAGCGATTCGTCGTCCTGGACGGCGCGAACCGGACGACCTCTCTCCGTGCAATGGGTGCCCCCCACGTCTTGGTCCAGGTGGTCAACTACGATGAAGTCGCGTTGGATACCTGGAACCATGTCGTCACGGGCATGGACGAGGGGGGATTCTTCGCGGCGGTGCGCGCCGTCGAGGGGCTGGCGCTGACGCGTGGCACGCTGCCGCAGGCGCGCTCCCTACTCACGGCGCGGCGCTGCCTCGGCTACCTCATCTGCTCCAAGGGGCAGGTCTATCTGATGCGTGGCGGTACAACCCTCGTGGAGGAGGCGCGCGTGCTGAAACAGGTGGTGCGTGCCTACAAAGGCGTCGGGAAGATTCATCGCATCAAGACCGACAACCCCGCCGAGCAGGGGATGTACTATGACGAGCCGATTACCGCCGTCATGGTCTTTCCGCGCTTCACGCCCGCCGACATCATCAACCTCGCCACGATGGACGAGAAGATGCCGACGGGCATCACGCGGCACATCATTCCCCTACGGGCACTGCGGGTGAACTTCGACATTGACGTGCTCCTGAACCAGGAGATGGCTTTGGAGCAGAAGGCGGCGGCGCTGGCCGAGTGGATGCACGATCGGTTGCAGGCCGGGGGCGTGCGCGTCTATCAGGAAAGCACCGTCCTCTTTGACGAGTAATCACCGGACAAGCATGGCATTCAAACGACCCACGAAAGAGGAGTTGGCGGCGGCTGTCGGGCAGCAGGTGCCGGACATCATCGCGCCCGGCCTGAAGGTGCTCTTCTGCGGCATCAACCCCAGTGTCTACTCTGTCGTCGTGGGGCACCACTTCGCGCGGCCCGGCAACCGCTTCTGGCGAACCCTTCACGCGGCGGGCTTCACGGACCACACATTCTCTCCGGCGGAAGACCGGGCATTGCTGCAACTGGGCTACGGACTGACCAACGTCGTCGAGCGGGCGACCGTTGCCGCTGCCGACCTCGCGCCGGACGAGCTTGTCGAGGGCCGCCGCCAGCTTGAGGCGAAGGTGCAGCAATACCGCCCTGAGTGGCTGGCAATCCTGGGGATCGGTGTTTACCGGAGCGCCTTCGCGCGCCCGAAAGCGGCGTTGGGACTACAGGATGAGAGAGTCGGCGGCGCGAGGGTCTGGATACTACCCAATCCGAGCGGATTGAATGCTCACTATCCCCCGGCAGAGTTGGCGCGGCTGTTCGGGGAACTGCGCGAGGCGGTTAGCAACGGTTGAGGAGAGGAAGCTATGTTCAGCAATCCCGGAACCCGTAGAGCGACAAGGCTGGGCCTCGTGCTGGTGGGGCTAACCCTCTGTTGCTGCCTCGTGACAGTGGGGGGCTGGGTTCTGGGTGGGTTCGATGCCCTGCGTGGCGGCAACCTCGATCAGGTGGTGCGCTCCGAGGTTAGCGCGCCTGTGGACGGCGCTATCACGCTGGAAGTCACGCACGGTGTTGGTAACGTGACGGTGCGTGGTGATGGGGAGAGTGAGGTGCGCGTGGAGGTGACGACACGCGGCGCGACGCTGGAACTGGCGCAAGCCGTCACCACCACGCTGGCAGCCGAGGAGCAGGACCTGACGTTCAGCCTTCAGGGGGTGGACGAGGACGAGGTTCAGGTGGACCTCGTGATTCACACGCCGACGGAGACGGCCCTGCTCCTCGATACGCAGGTCGGCACTGTCGAGGTCGTGGGGCTGCGGGGTGCCCTGGAGATAGAGCACGCCAGTGGCCGGGTGGTGGTACAGGACCACGCGGCGGATGAACGGTTCATCGTCCGGGGCGGCTCCACCAACGTCAGTGTCTCGCTGGAGAGCGTGGAGCCGGGCACGAGCGTTGCGCTTTCCAGCCGTGTGGGCGGTGTGGATATAAGGTTGCCGGATAGCATTGGCTTCCGGTTGGACGCCTCTTCGGATGCAGGAAAGGTCGAGGTTGGCGGCTTCATCTTCAACAACCGCACTGACGAGCAGGACGGCCCCGCCAACGCTGTCACGGGAGTGGCGGACCCGGTAGATGGCCGCACGCTGATGCTTGAGACCGGTGTCGGCGACATCTTCCTTGATGAACGATAGCCGTTCGGCCTCTAGCCTTAGCCGCTACGGATCGCCTTCCTCGCCACCCATATCTGCCCGGTAGAGTCACCCATGAACGGCTCGTCGTTCCAGCCGCCATACAGCGCCTCTACCTCAAAACCCGCCCATTCGAGCAGCAGGCGCATCTGGCGCGGCCAGATGTAGGCAAGCTCGCTGGTCCGGTGCCAGCGCCGCAGCGTGACACCCCCCGCGTCCACCATCTCGTAGATGATGTGGCTGGAAATGTGCTGCTCGACCAGGTTGTAGCGGTAGGAGGCCCAACGATAGATAGGGTTGCAGGTCTCTGAATCTACGGTGGTGCTCAACTGCCGCAGTTGGCTACCCTGGCCTTTCCCCTCACCTGCCGCCAACTCCCGCACATCCGGGACCGCCAACGAGAGCGCCAGCTTGCCGCCAACCTGAAGGTTCTCGTAGACGCGGCGAAGGGCGGTCTGCTGCGCCTCGTGTGCGAGCAGGCGCTGGAAGGCGTGCTCCGCGATAATCATCATGCCCGCCATGCGCGGAAGCTCGAACGTCCCGGCATCCCCCTCTTGCCAGTGAATCTCTAACCCTGTCTTGCGGCTGCGCGCCTCCCCCACGCGTCGTTTCGCCTCGTCCGGCTCAACGGCCAACACGCGGAGTTCCTGCTGCGCCAAGGGAATGGCGATGCGGCCCGCGCCCGCGTACAGGACCACCACTGGCTCCTGAGAGCGGCGGGCGTGGCGCAGCCAGAAGAAATACTCCGGCGAGTCAGGGGTCAGAAGGCCATCCTGCCGGGTAAAGGCGTCGTAGAGGCTCAGTACTCACTCTCTTCCTTGTAGTTCTTCTCGCCCGCGCGGATGGGCACCTTGAGCCAGTTTTCAATGGGTGGGAGTGGGCAGGAGAAGTCGGGCGAGTAGGCGCAGTACGGGTTATAAGCGAGGTTGAAGTCCAGCAGGAGGTTGTCTTCGTCGAGCGCGATAGGTTCCAGGTAGCGGCCCGCGCCGTAGGTCTCCTTGCCACTGGTGGCGTCGCGAAAAGGCAGGAAGAGGTCTTCGCGGTCCGCCGACTCGTAGATTGCCAACGTAGCGGGCTGCTCCCCCACCTCGAACTGCACGGTGCCGATGCGGAAGTAGCGCTGCTCGTCGCCCGTGCTGGTCTGGAAGGTAACAGGGTCCGGCTCGTCGCGGTCCAGCACGAGCGTGAACTGGTAGTCGAGGTTGGCGGGATAGTAGTTCAGCCCCTTGAAGGGGTCGCGCTCGTCGTAGGGGATGGGAGAGTACGGGTCGTGCGCGAAGTAGTGGTCCTTCTCGTGGCGCTGTGCGTCCAGGGCAGCGGCGTAGGTCTCGGCCAGCGACTGGTTGGTACTAGCCGAGTGATGGTGCGCGTGGGAGCGCTCGTGCCCCTCCGGCTGCTCTCCATCGCCCTGAACGGCTCGACGGATATTATCAAAGATGCTCATTAGTCGTCTCCTCGCTGGTCTACCTCTATGAGACGTAGTATAGCTACAAACTGTGGCGCGAGATATACCGGAAGCTTAGATTGGTTTCCGGCAACTGACGAGCCAAGTCCCTATCAATGCGCCGGATGGTCTGTTATGCTCCGGAGAGCAGAGTGGCTTGCTCTACCCACCAATAAGGAGGAACCATGAGCGGGTTCGAGTTCACGGAACTGGAAGAAGGGGAGGAGCTACTCTTCGGTATCTCAAAATCGTCGAGCAGCAGTAGCAGCAGCTTGACCATAGGAAACAAGCAAATCTCAGGCAGTTCCGACAGCAGTGAGCGCACCGTAGGAGTGACGAACCGCCGCATCATCGTAGAATCTCTGAGCGCACCTGTGCCAGTGCAGAGCATTCCCAACGACGAGGTGCGGAAGGTCTACCTCAAGCGCGAGGACTTCATGGGACAGCCGCGTCTCACCATCAGCAGAGTCGAGACTACAGGCGGCGACACCGCTGACTTGGGCTTGCGAGTTTTGGAGGCCGAGGGAGAGGCACGGCTGCACGAGGTCTTCCCCTACGCGGAGCTAGTGGAGGAGGCGGAGCCGCCGCAAAAGAAAAAAAGGGGCCTACTCGGCTTCCTGGGTTTGGGCGGCTGAGAAGTTAAGGCACAACGACATGTTCAGCGATGATAACACGCTGGGTATCACCCTCCAACGTGAGGCGGTAAGTGCCGGGCGCGAGGTCCGCGGGCAGGAAGCGCACCTGGGGGTCGCGGACTAGCTCACCCTCGTCCCAGTTTTCGAGAGGATAGCGGCCCTCGGTGGGCTCAAAGGGCCACTCGGCCATGAGCGCATCGCGCTGGTCGCGGAGGCGTAGGAGGAGCGGCGGCGCGGCAGGGCTGGAAGCTGCCGCCTGCCAGTAGAGCAGCACGCTCAGGGGTTCGCCGGGCGCAATGGGTGTTTCGGGCGCGTGGTCGAAACCCAGCTTGTTGGCCCGCGCGCCGACTAGCGTGACGCCGCCAAAGGAGACCTCGCGCAGTTCGGATTGAGGCAAGGCCAGCGCGTCCACCGTTGGTGGGACGACTGGCTTCTCTACACGCACGGTAGCGAGGCGGTAGGCGTCGCCTTCCGGCGTGAGGAGGCGCTGGCCGTTGTCAGTACGGTAGGCTCCAATGATAAGCGCGTAGTCGCCGGGAGGCGTGCCAATCGCCACAGGCACGCCGAGGCGAACCGCCTGCTCCCCTTCCCATTCCGCGAGAGGCGGCGCACCGCCTGAGCCGTCGTATTGTCCTACGACGTGATTTCCCGCGTCCAGCAGTTGAGCGAAGAAGGTCATGGGCAGATCACCAGCCGCCTCCCAAGCGCTGTTGATGGCGATGATGTCGCCTGCAACGGCGGTTTCCGGCTCTATGCTGGCTCCCCGGAGGCGCAGGGTTAACTTAGTGTCGGGCGCGGTGAAGGTCAC
>DASVVH010000151.1:0-4575 GCA_036386615.1 Ardenticatenaceae bacterium | reverse complement strand
AGAGCCGGAGGGCTTCCACAGCGCTTGAGTCTCGTCATACCGGAGGGAGCGAGCCATCCCGCCGCCGGACGTATTGTCGCCTTTCAGTCCTCATCCGTAGGGAGAAGCGTGACCAGTTATTCTCTGCTTGATTGGGCGCTCGCCGCCGTCTCGTTGGCAAATATGGTCCTGTTGCTGTGGCTGGGGCTGACCGTCCTGTTAAACGCGGAGCGCCGGGGCTGGGGCCACTGGTTGGCGGGCGGGGGACTGCTGTTGGGAGCGGCATTCTTTGTCAGCCATTCGGCTATTCTGGCCTACGGGCTGAATACCTCCAACGCGGGGCTGCGCTTTTGGTGGCGCATCGGCCTCAGCCCCGCCATTCTGCTACCCTTTGCCTGGTACGGATTGACCCTGTGGTACTCAGGCTTCTGGAAGGCTGCCAACTCTCCATTGCGACAGCGGCAGCGCTCCTGGTTCTTCGTGGTTATCCTGCTCCTGCTCCTCGGCGGCTTTGGCTATTATCTCGTCTCCAGTCCGTCGCTCCCGTCGCCAGCACTGGCCCAACTCCGGCAGTTCGGTGTCTCGACCACCGTGCGCGGGGTGCCTCTGCTGGCGCAGGGTTATGTCCTCTATCTCATCCTGTGCATTGCCCTCTCGCTCGACGCGCTCCGTCACCCCGGCCCGACGCTCCACGCGATGGGTGATTTCGCGCGCCAGCGTGCGCGTCCCTGGCTGATGGCTACCTCGATGATGCTGCTGTTGGTTGGGCTGCTGGTCGGTTGGGCCACTTTCTGGATTCTTCCCGATACCCGGCTGAATACGGGTGTCTATGTCCTCAGCGACGAAGTGAGGAGCCGTCTGGTCCGGTTCGACCTGGCGATTGCCTCGCTTATAGCCATCGCCATCGTGCTGTTGGGGCAGGCCGTCGTTTCATATGAAGTCTTCACGGGCAAGACCCTGCCGAGGCAGGGTCTCGTCCGCCAGTGGCGCTACACGGTCTTGCTGGCAATCGGCCACAGCGCGTTAGTCAGTGGGACACTCATCCTTCCTCTGCGCCCCGTCTACGGGCTGGTCCTGTCCACCATCTTGATGACTCTCTTCCTCGCGCTCCTGAGCTGGCGCTCCTACGTGGAGCGGGAACGATACATCAGCCACCTGCGCCCCTTCGTCGCCAGCCAGCAGGTGGTGGCGCACCTGCTGGACCACCCCAGCAGCGCCCACGATGTAGACGTTCTTACCCCGTTTCACGCCCTGTGCCAGGAGGTGCTTGGTGCCCGTTCGGCTCTGCTGGCGGCAACCGGCCCCTTTGCTCCTCTGGTCGGCACGCCTCTCGTCTATCCAACAGCGCACCTGGAACCTGAAACGCTCTTCATGCAGTACGGGCTGGCCGAACTCGCCGTCCGTTTCACGTCGCCCCGCGTGCGCTACCTTCTGGTGGATCCTGCTCGGCACGCCGGAGCAGTCTGGGCTGTCTCGCTATGGAGCGAGCGCGGGATGATGGGTGTCCTCCTACTGGGGCCGAAACGCGACGGGGGGCTGTACACGCAGGAAGAGATGGAGATTGCCGCCGCCAGTGGCGAGCGACTGCTGGACACGCAGACCAGCGCGGAGGTTGCCCGCCGCCTCGTTATGCTGCAACGCCAACGGCTGACTGAGAGCCAGATACTGGATGGCCGGACACGCCACGTCTTGCACGACGATGTGTTGCCCTCGCTGCACGCGGCGATTCTCTCCTTGAGCACGGGGCACGGGAACACTGATAAACGGACAGCGGAGGCTGTCACGCTCCTGACGGAGGCGCACCACAGCTTGTCCGACCTGCTGCGGCAGATGCCGCGCACAAAGGTGGCTACGATTGCGGACCGGGGCCTCGTGGCGGCACTGCGCGAGGTGGTGGAGGGCGAACTGGAGGACGATTTCGACGCGGTGGAGTGGTGCATTGACTTGGAGGCCGAGGAGCGAACACGGGAGCTCCCGCCTGTGGCGGCGGAAGTGCTTTTCTACGCGGCGCGTGAAGCTATGCGGAATGCAGCGCGGCATGCCCTAGTCACAGGGAGTGACTCGTTGCGTCTGTGTATCCGTCTGCTCTGGCGGGATGGTCTGGAGCTGCAAGTTGAAGACAATGGCGCGGGGTTTGGTGGCGGCGAACCCGGCAACGGGGGAAGCGGGCAAGGGTTGGCGCTGCACGGCACCATGATGGCAGTTATCGGCGGAGCGCTCAGCGTGGCGAGCCGGGCCGGGGAATACACCCGCGTAACGCTCAGGCTCTCCCAGGAGACGTGGTCGGCCATCTCGAACTATCTTGAAATCGAGCCGGAGAGTGAAGGCACTCCGTCATAGGGCTGAAGGAGCGGCTAATGATGATTGAGAATTTAATCGGGTAATCGCGTGCAGGTGCGGCGCACGCCTGGGGTTTGAACCCTGTCTTTTACCCATAAGTCGTAGTGTAAAGTTGAGTGAGGGTTCACAGCGTTGTAGCGGGGCCAAAAAGAGCCATGCTTTGTACAAAAATGGGCCATCACGAGACGCCACACCGTCATTTTGGGCCTGCCAATGGCCCCAAATAGACCTTCTGGCGGACGGCCAACGGTGGCTGGACACCTCTGGGGGCAATGCACAAAGATATGGGTAAAAGACAGGGTTTCAACCCCAGGCTTAAAGCTCAAGTACGCTAAAGCGCACTGCAACGGCCTTCTGCCCGCTTATTTTATCAAGGCTCATTAGGTGCTCCACTCATAGGACAGAGGGCATAATGCTTGAGCGGGTTTACTGCTGTAGCTGTTGGTGCGAGGAGATGGTGTCGTAGAACATGGGGGGCGGCTCGACGCGCTGGTCGCCGAGGGTGATGGCGGCCAGCAGGCGCTCTCTGGCGCGGTCGAACTCTGTCCGGGTGGCGGCGTGAAGTTCCAAGAGGGGGGCACCCTGTTCGAGGTGGTCCCCGACTTTGGCGTGCAGGACGAGGCCGACTGTCTGGTCAATGGGGTCGCTCTTTTTGGCGCGTCCACCGCCGAGTTCGACGACGGTGAGGCCGACCTCGCCCGCGTCAATGGCGGTGACGAAGCCGGAACGGGGCGCGGGGACTAGCTCGATGACGGGGGCGCGGGGTAGTCTTGACGGCTCCTGAACGTAGCTGAGGTCGCCGCCCTGTGCCCTCACCATTCGCAGGAACCGTTCCCAGGCCGCGCCGGAGCGAAGCACCTCTTCGGCCACCTGATACGCCTCGTCGAAGGTGGCAGCTTTCTCGCCGAGCAGGAGCATGTGCGCGGAGACGGCGATGCAGTGTTCCCGGAAATCGGGGGGGCCGTCGCCGTGCAGCGTCTCTACCGCCTCGCGGACTTCAAGGGTGTGGCCGATAGCGCGGCCAAGTGGCTGGTTCATGTCGGAGAGGAGGGCTGTCACGTCGCGCCCGACACGGCTGCCAATTGTGACCATCGTGCGCGCCAACTCGCGGGCATCTTCCAGGGTTCGCATGAACGCGCCCGCGCCTACCTTCACGTCGAGCACGATGGCATCGGCCCCCGCCGCCAGTTTCTTGCTCATGATGGAGGAGGCGATGAGGGGGATGCTGCTGACGGTGCCCGTCACGTCGCGGAGGGCGTAGAGCTTGCCGTCGGCGGGCGCGAGGCTCTTCGTGGTGCCCGCGATGACGAGGCCGATGTCGCGCACCTGGGCCATGAACTGGTCGTGAGTGAGTTGGATGGTGAAGCCGGGGATGCTTTCCAGCTTGTCGAGGGTGCCGCCCGTGAAGCCGAGGCCGCGCCCGCTCATCTTGGCGACGGGGAGGCCGGTCGCGGCGACGATGGGGCCGACGACGAGGGTCGTCTTGTCGCCAACGCCGCCGGAGGAGTGTTTGTCTACGACTTTGCCGCCGAAGCCGGAGAAATCAAGCTGCTCCCCGCTCTGGACCATCGCCTCGGTGAGGGTGGTAATCTCGCGCTCGTCCATGCCACGAAGGTAGATTGCCATGAGGAGGGCGGCGGCTTGATAGTCAGGCATCTCGTCACTGCTATACTGCCGGACGAACCAGTGTATCTGGTCGTCCGGCAGAGCGTGCCCGTCGCGCTTGCGCTCGATGATGTCTACCGCTCTCACGGGGCCTCCTCGGTCTATGGCCTAGCGGGAGTGGGGGCGCTCGCGCCAGAACTGGGCGACGATGATGAGGATGACGCCCAGAATAGCAATCAGCGAGGGCAGCAACGGATTGCTGGGCGAGCCGGGAAGGTTATTTCCCGTCGGCGGCAGGTTGACGGGGCCGGAGGTGGCGGTAGGTTCCGGCTCAACCACCGGGCCTGCATCGTTCAGCACCAGGAACGAGTCCCACACCGTTATGCCATCTACAACCAAGGGTTCGTCCTCACCGGGGAAGTCGAAGATGCCATCCTGCGCCCTGTCTACGTGCAGGACGGCGTATAGGACCGAGCCGTCCGCGACGGGTAAATCGAGGGGTACGGGCACGTTGACGTAGGTGCCCGCCGGGGTGGAGACGTAGCCGAGTATCTGGCCCAGGATGATGTTGCCTGCCGTGTCACTCGCGTGGACGGCGATGTAGCCATCTTCCGGGGCGATGACCTGCGAGACGATGACGCTAGTGCCATC
>DASVVH010000150.1:0-6538 GCA_036386615.1 Ardenticatenaceae bacterium | reverse complement strand
CATCCACAGCCCCGGCGAGGCCGCGTGCTGCTCATCCAGCCATGCCTCCCATTCGTCCGGGGAGGCGAAGAGCACGATGGGTACGCCGTTCAAGCTGTCATCAGTGGATTGCATCTCATACCGGGTGGCGATTCAAGGGGTGCATCAACAGTATGGACGTTTCCTGGGCCGCAGGAGTGGTGTCATAGGGGTGCTGATGTACTGGACTTGATGTACAATTTTATGTCAACTATGGCCTACCTTATTCGCCCTTCAAGGTAGGCTTTGGTGGGCCTTACTTGTCATAACTAGACCCTGGCCCCGTTTTGCCTGCTTCAGTTGACTGTCTAGCATGCGAGGGCCTGCTCCAGGTCAGCCTGCAAGTCTTCTACGTCTTCAAGCCCTACCGCGAGGCGCACCAATCCATCCGAAACGCCGGAGGCGAGGCGATGCTCGCGCGGAACCGAGGCGTGAGTGGTGCTAGCCGGGTGGGTAATCAGCGTCTTCGTGTCGCCAAGTGAGACCGTGCGCGTGCAGAGGCGCACCCGGTCCTGCATCCGCTTGCCCGCCTCGTAGCCACCCTCCAACTCGAAGACGAGTACACCCCCGCCGCCGCTCATCTGCCGCCGCGCAAGCTCGTACTGCGGGTGCGAAGGGTGATGTGGATACCGCACCTCCTGCACCGCCGGGTGTTCCGCCAGCCAACTAGCGAGGGCCAGAGCGGTGGCGTTGTGCCGCGCCATGCGGAGCGGCAGCGTCTGCGCCCCACGCGCCACCAGCCAAGCGTTGAAGGGACTGAGCACCCCGCCGAAGTTGCGGAGGACGCCCTTCCGCACCCGCTCCGTGAACTCCCTCGTCCCGGTAATCACCCCCGCGATGGCGTCCCCGTGCCCGCAGATATACTTCGTCGCGCTGTGGAGCACCACATCCACGCCCAACTCGTGAGGGCGCTGGTTGATGGGCGAGGCGAACGTGTTGTCAATGAGCGTGACCAAATCGTGAGCGCGGGCAATCTCCACAATGGCAGCGAGGTCGTTGAGCGCGAAGTTCGGGTTGCCCGGCGATTCCAGGTAGATGGCGCGCGTGTTGGGCCGGATGGCGGCGGCGAAGGCGTCCGGGTCCGTCGCCTCGGCCAGCGAGGTCTCGATGCCCTGGCGCGGCAGGTCCTTCTGGACGAGGTGGTAGGTCGCGCTGTACAGGCCCGTCGTCGCAATCAGGTGGTCGCCTGGGCGCACCGCCGTGAGCAGCGCGCACGAGATAGCCGCCATGCCGCTCGCGGTCGCCAGCCCCGAAGCGGCCCCTTCCAGCGCCGCGACCTTCTGCCCCAGCACGTCCACATTGGGGTTGGCCCAACGCGTGTAGATAGGCGCGTCCTCGTGCTCGAAGGTATATGCCGCGTGGTCGGCACTCTCGTAAGAAAACGTGGTGGCGACGTGGATGGGTGCCGCCACGTCGCGTCCCTCCAGTTCGCCCGCGTGGACCGCAGCCGTGTTCGGCCCCCAGCCTCTTTCACTCATCTTTCATTCCTCCGTCTTTCGTCCACCGTCATCCCCCCGCGCGGTAGTACTCGATGACCTTATCAATGATTCCATCCAGATTCACCGTCGGCTCGAAACCCACCACGCGCTTCGCCTTGGAAAGGTCGGGGATGCGGCGGCGCATATCCTCGAAGCCCGGTGCGTATGCCTGCTCGTAGGGCACGTAGACGATTTCCGACTCGCTCTCGGCCCGCTCGATGACCCGCTCCGCGAGTTGTTTGATAGTCACCTCTTCGTTGTTGCCCAGATTGAAAATCTCGCCGTGCGCGACCTCGCCAACGTCCATCAGAGCGACGGTGCCGCGCACCACGTCCCCCACGTAGCCGAAGCAGCGTTGCTGCTCACCATCACCGTGCACGGTGATGGGGTGGTTGGCGAGCGCCTGCCGAACGAAGTTGGGCAGCACCATGCCGTAGCGCCCCATCTGCCGGGGGCCGACCGTGTTGAAGAAGCGTACCGCGATTGTGGGCAGGTGGTATTCCTGCCAATAGGCCAGCGCCAGAAATTCGTCCATCAGCTTGGAGCAGGCATAGCCCCAGCGGGTCAGCGACGACGGCCCAATGACGGAGGGGTCGCCCTCGGTGAAGGGAACCTTCTCGCTTTTGCCGTACACTTCGCTGCTGGAAGCGATAAGCACCGGCTTCTGCTTCTTGTTAGCCATTTCCAGCACGATTTCCGTCGTGCGGACGTTGATAGCAAGGCTGCGAACCGGGCTTTCCACCACCAGCTTCACGCCGACGGCGGCGGCAAGGTGAAAGACCGCGTCCACGCCATCTATCATCTCCGCGACGAGTGGTCGGTTCTCGACAGTATCAATGCGGTAGCGGAAATTAGGGTGGTCACGCAGGTGCTCAATGTTGCGGATGCTCCCCGTCGAGAGATCGTCGAGCACGGCAACCCGGTCGCCCCGCGCCAGCAGCGTCTCGGCCAAGTGAGAGCCGATAAAGCCCGCACCGCCCGTAATCAGATAGTCCATTCACACTCTCCTTCCAGGGCGGAGAGCATAGCACGAGGGGGCAGAGCGTGCAACGGCAGGACGACCGACGACTGACGACCGACGACAACGGCATAACGCACCAACAGTAGGCGCTTCAGGCGAAGGCGCAAAGGGATTTATAGAGAACGGCGGATGTGACCGCAACTGCTGTTATCCTGCATCGTGCATCCCACAGCCCGCGTATTGCTCGCGGGGCGGCATTTGCTACAATTGGCGCAAGCAGATAGTTACTCGATGACGAGGGAGATAGAGAGTCCTTGCAGGTATTAATTCTGGCAGGTGGGCGCGGCATGCGGCTCCTGCCCCTTTCCAATGAGTTGCCGCCACCGCTTCTCGACCTTCCGGGGGGGAGCATTCTTGACTATCTGCTCCACCAAATCTCGGAACTCCCCATCAGCCGCGCCGCCGTTGTGCTCCAGTACGGGGGCGACCAGATTGCCAGGCGCTTCGGAGGGCGGCACGACCTTGACTTTCTCCCTCAGAACGCTCCCTTCACGCTCCTGAGCGCCCTTGCCAGTGCCGTCTCCTGGGTCGAGGGGCCGACGCTGGTGCTTCATGGAAACCACTACTTCTCCCACAACCTCTGGCACTTCCTGCGCGAGGCGACCCCCGAGATTCCTACCTTCCTCGTGCCGAAGGAAAGCTATCAGCGACACTCCGCTGTCGGCACGGGGGCTTACCTCTTGCCGCCCCTGGCCTTTGAGTTGGCTGGACGGCTCAAGGAGGGCGACGACCCGGCAGCCCTTTTCAGGCTGTTAGAAGAGGCCAATATGCAGCCCGTGCTCGTGCCGCTACAGGGCTGGGCACAGGCCGTCCACACTCCTTCCGATCTGCTGACCGTCAATAACTACCTGCTGCGCCACTGGCACGAGACGATGCACCCCCGTGAGGCAGGCTCCGGGTACGATGCGATGAACCTTAACTGGATTGCGCCCGATGCGGAGCTGGATAACTCGGTGCCGGGGTTCTTCGTTACCGTTGGCCCCGGTGCCTCCGTCAAGCAGAGCTACCTCTACAACGCGCTAGTCTTCCCGAATCTCCGCGTGCATCACCTCAAAGAGCAGAACGTCGTGCTCGCCGGGAACTCGGCCTCGCTCCTGCACCTTTACTCGACACCCTCCAAGGCAACTCCCCGCCCTTAAGCAGGTACACCACTAGCCTGCACACGAAGTTGGAGCGGGCGCGCTTCTGCCTTATGATGCCCGCATGAGCACGCGCCGCCCTCCCGTACCACCCTCCGTCGTGCTCCTGCTGGGCGTCTTCGCCGTCTCCACCGGCTCAATCTTCGCTCGTCTGGCCGACGCGCCCGCGCTGGTCATCGCCGCCTATCGCTGCACGCTGGCAACCCTTATCCTGCTGCCCATCGCCTCCATCTCCGCGCGGGACGAACTGCGGCGGCTGGCGCGGCGGGAATGGATGCTGGCCTTCGGGGCCGGGTTCTTCCTGGCGCTCCACTTCGCCACATGGATTTCGTCGCTGGACTATACCTCCGTCGCGTCCAGCGTCGTGCTCGTGACGACGAATCCCATCTGGGTGGGGCTGCTGACGCCCTTCATCTCGTCCGACCGCATCTCGCGCGCGACGGCGCTGGGCATCCTCTTGAGCGTGACGGGCGGTGTCGTCATCAGCGCCGGGGACTTCCAGGTCGGCGGTACAGCACTGCTGGGAGACGGTCTGGCGCTGCTGGGCGCGATGGCGGCGGCGGTCTACCTGCTGCTGGGGCGGCGGCTGCGGCAGAACCTCTCTCTCGTCTCCTACGTCGTGGTCTGCTACGGGTCGGCGGCGCTGCTCCTGCTGGCGCTGGTTGCCGTGCTGCGCCTCCCGATGACGGGCTACACGCCCGAGACCTACCTGTGGCTGCTGGCGATGGCGGTGGTGCCGCAGATTATCGGGCACACCAGCTACAACTGGGCGCTGGGTTTCTTCAGCGCCTCGCTAATCGCCGTGAGCCTGTTGGGGGAACCGATTGGCGCGACGGTGCTCGCCTATCTGGTTCTCGGCGAGTCTGTAGGGTGGGTGACGCTGGTGGGCGGAGCGATTATTCTGGCAGGCATCTACTTCGCCGCGCGCGGTGAGTCGCAGAGCGAGACGGGCCTTGAGGCACTGGAAACGGAGCCAGTTTCATGACAGAATTGTGGTTGATACGGCACGGCGAGAGCGAGTCGAACGCGGCGGGGCTGGTTCAGGGGCAATTCGATGTTCACCTTTCGGAACGCGGGCGGGAGCAGGCCAAGCGCCTCGCGCGGCGGCTCGCGCTCGACCCGCCGGAGCTTCTCTTCAGTAGCGATTTGAGCCGCGCCCTCGACACGGCACGGGCTATCGCCGAGGCATGCCACCTGGAGCTTCACCCAGAGCCGCGCCTGCGCGAGATAGATATGGGAACGTGGGTCAACCAGCGCTGGGAAGACCTCGCAACGCTCTACCCCGACGACCATGCTCTGCTCAACGTGGGCGACCCGGAGTTCCGGCGGGGCGGTGGGGAGAGCAAGGTGATGCTGCAACAAAGGATGGTCGCCATCATCGAGGAGATTGTGGCGGCACAGAGCGGCAAGCGCATCGCCATCGTGGCGCATGGGGGAGCGATTCGCGCCTACATCGCCTGCCTGCTCGGCAGCCCTTTAAAGGGCATCTTTACGCGGCTCAAGATGGGCAACACGGCCATCTCGAAGGTGCATCTGCCGCCGGATGGGGGCGTGCCGACCGTGTTCTCGCTTAACGACACGGCGCATCTGGAGGATTGGGCGGCGCTGTGATTCGCAAGCAGAATGTGGATGAGCGCTCGCTTCCCTGGCAGAGTCACGCTTACCACGTCTCGGCGCGGTTCAAGGTGCTGGAAGTGGGGGGGATGGGCCTCACGACGCAGGTGCTCTACGTGGAGGTGGACGTTGGGGGGCGGATTCTCCCCCACGCGCAGAAGCAGAGCGAGTTTCTGTTCTGCCTGGAGGGAGAGGGTAGCTTCTCCCTCAATGGGGAAGAGACGGAGCTACGGGCGGGCGATAGCGTCGCTATCCCGCGCCAGCAGGTGCAGGGTGTTCAAAATCAGGGCGACGAACCGCTGCGCCTTCTGGTGATTCAGGCAGCAGAGGGGACACCGGAACGGATAGGGTGGCTAAGAGCGTTGTTGCCACGCTAGGTAGTTACGGCCAAACGCTACCGCCTTCCATTCAGGCTCATAAAATCGTGAACCAGAGCGAGAGGCGGCTCTCAGTTTGACCTGACCACCACGACTTCACCACCAGTCCTCGGCGTCCTCTTCGTGGATGACGGGTTGGCCGACGAGGTGAACGTCGTAGCCGTGCTCGCGCAGCATGTCGGCCAACTCTTCGAGGTCGCCACCCGCCACCCAGCGATTCGTGCCACCCGCGCTCGTCAAGGCACCGACCTTGCGAATGCGCCCGCCAACGATATCCTTGATGCGGTCGGCCTCGCCCTGCGGCATCACCATCGTCTTGGTGGAACGATTGATTGTAATCTCAATGGGCATGGTGTCTGTCCCCTTTATCAGTTCTCCCGGCGCTGTTGGAGTGGATTATAACAGATGGAACGCCAGGTAGAGAAAGGTTCTCGCATGAACTTTCACGAATCGCGTATCCGTGTTCGATACGCCGAGACTGACGCGATGGGCATCGTGCATCACAGCAGCTACATCATCTGGTTCGAGGTGGGGCGAACGGAGTGGCTGGAGGCACAGGGCTACAGTTACGCGGAGTTCGAGCAGACGGGCTACCACCTCGTCGTGACGGAGATTGGCGCGCGTTACAAGCAGCCCGTTCGCTACGGACAGGAGATTGTGCTTCGCACACGCCCCAGCGAGGTGAAGAGCCGCGCCATCCGCTTCGATTACGAAGTACTGGATGAGAAGAGCCGGACGCCGCTCGTCACGGGCTTCTCGCGGCACATTCTGACGGACCACGCGGGCAACGTGCGAAAGTTCCCGGATGCGATGTGGGAACTAATTAAGAACGAGTGATACCCGTTAATGGGTTGCGGAGTGAGCAGCAGCAGAATTCGCGGATTTGACACA
>DASVVH010000149.1:0-4770 GCA_036386615.1 Ardenticatenaceae bacterium | reverse complement strand
GGCGGCGCGGTTTTTACCTTTTTCCGCTTCCCCTTTACGATGATGGAAGCTAGCGAAATCTACAATAGGACGAAAAGGTTATGCCCCTCCTAGGTGCTCACGTTTCGACATCCGGCGGCCTGTGGACCGCCTTTGACCGTGCCGAACAGCTTGGCTGCGAGGCGACCCAGATTTTCACGAAGTCGGCGCGGCAGTGGAAAGCGCCGCCGTTCAAGCCTGCGGACGTTGAACGGTTCCGGCAGCGCGCGGCGGAGACGGGAATCGTCGTCGTCTCGCACGCGAGCTATCTCATCAACCTCGCCTCGCCACACCCCGAAATCTGGTTCAAGTCGGTGGAGGCGCATCAGATAGAGATGGAGCGCTGCCGGACGCTGGGCATTCCCTACCTCGTCATGCACCCCGGCGCGCACACGGGCAGTGGCTATCTGGCGGGCATTCAGCGCGTGGCGGAGGCTATCAACCGCGAACACGCGGAGGGCGATGACTCGGCGATGCTGCTGCTGGAGATTACAGCGGGGACGGGGACATCGCTGGGCTGGGAGTTGGCGCACTTCGAGGGAATTCTGGAACTGGTGAATCACCCGGAGCGCGTGGGTATCTGCTTCGACACCTGCCACGCCGTCGGCGCGGGGTGGGACATCATTTCCCGCGATGGGTACGAGGGGGTGATGGAGCAGTTCGACGCGCGGCTGGGTCTGGACCGGATACGCTGCTTTCATTTGAACGACTCGCAGCACACGCTGGGCGCGCGGCGGGACCGCCACACGCATATCGGCTTCGGCTCCTGCTCGCTGGAACCGTTTCGCTTCGTGCTGAACGATGCGCGTTTCGATAGTGTGCCGATGATTCTGGAGACGCCGAAGGACGACGACCTTGCACAGGACGTGGTGAACCTGAAGGTACTGCGTGCGCTGCTCCAGAATGCCGAGGAGCCAGTTACCGCCGAGACGCTGGAGTTGTTCTGGGAGGGTGTGAGCCGCACAGAGGGCAAGGACGAGTGATGGTCGTTGAGAGATGATTCCCTTCTGGGAAGCGGCCTGGGGCGAGCAGCCGCGCTTTGGGGAGAAGCCCTGGGAGTGCGCGCCGGAGGAGGCGCAGGCGTATCTCAACGTGCCGCTGCTCTGGCCTGACGAGGCGGCGCTGCCGGAGAATACGACCATCACGAAGCTGACGGTGCGCCCGGAAGGGCCGGAAAAGTGGTCAAGCGCCCGAATTGTGGTGGGCGGGCGCGGGCGGCGGCTGCGGCTGAAGCAGTACCACTTCGATTGGTGGCGGCCAACGGAGGTGGCGGCGGGATTGCAGCGCACGCTTGGGTTCTACCGGACAGGGGAGGCGGTGGTGGCGTGGGGCCGGGACCGCCGGGGCCGCTCGGCGGCGTGCATGGGCTGGGGCCGGGCGACGGTGGAGCTTCGCATCGAGCAGGGAACTTTCGTGGAGTTGGAGTTGCGGCACCTGCTGGCGAACCTGCGCCCCGCCGTGCCGGAGGCCCTGCCGACGCTCACCGCGCCGCCGTTCCACGAGCTTTCGTACCACGTTCGGCGGGGGCAGGGGCCGCAACGGCTCGACGAGTTGGCTGCCGCCGACTGGACGGACGAGGCGCGGCTGGCGGCGGGCAGCGCGCCGACGCCGCTCCTGCTGCCGGAGCCGATGCCGCGCGGCTGGCGCTTCGATGGGGCCGCTATCTGGCCGATGCCGCCGCCCGCCGAGACGCAATGGCTGCTGCGGGACGAGCAGGGCGCTACGGTTTTCTATGCCCGCGCCCGCCCCAGCGCGGACCCCCAACCCCTGAAGCTTCCCGCGCATTATCGTGTTCAGGAGGGGTGGCGGGCGCGGCAGGCGATGGTGCGGCGGCGGCGGACGACGCTCGCCACGCAGCACCCGGACCTGGGCGGTTGGAGCGCAGCTTGGGCCGAGGAGGGGCACCGCTATCAATTGTTCGTGCGAGCGGGAGCGCTGCCGGGGGAGCACGCTTTCGCGGAGATGCTGGGGCGGCTGAGGCCCGTTCAGGCCGATTGACAGGAGCGAGGTGTCGGAAACTCCCACGTTTGGAAGGGATGAACGAGGAACGATGAAGTACGGCAAGGGATGACGGCTTCACCACAAAGAGACGCAAAAGGTGCGTGGGGTTGGAGACGGCACGCCTGGACGTTGGCGATGGTGCTGCTGGGCTTTGCGCTGCTGCTGCTCCGGGCGCGGGGGATGAGCCTTTGGATTGACGAAGATTTCACTGTGCGGAATGCGGGGCAGCCGACGCTTGCCGCCGTCGTTGGCGCTGTCGAGGCGACGGAGCGCCGCCCGCCATTGAGCTTCATTCTTTTTCACGGCTGGTTCGCGCTCTTTCCGGGGCTTGAATGGGCGTGGCGCTGGCTGCCCGCCGCGTGGACGGTACTGGCGATAGCGGCGAGTGTGCCCCTGGCGGAGCGCGTGCGGCGCGGGAGTGGGGTGATGGCGGCGACGCTGCTGGCGCTCTCGCCCTTCCTGCTGCTGTACGGGCCAATGCTGCGGGCCTATAGTCTGACGTTGCTGCTCGGCCTGCTGCTGACGCTGGCTGTGCTGCGGGAGCGGCCCCGTAGCTATGCCGCGCTGGCGGTCGTGGGCGTATGGACGGATTACGTCATCTGGCCGCTGGTGGCGGCGCACGCGCTGTGGCGTCTCTGGCCCGGCTCGGCACACGTTGGAAAGCGCCACTGGTGGGCCGCGTTCGCCGTTGTAGGGGCGAGCACGCTCCCCCTGCTGGGGGCGGTGCTGGAGCAGAGTGGGCGCGATATGATTGCCTCGGATTTGGCGACTAGTCCGCTCGGCGTCCTGCTCAAGCTGGGGTACCCCGCGTATGCGTACCTGCTGGGCGAGACGTTGTTCCCCTGGTCGCCGCTGGCGTGGCTTGGAATGCTGGGTGGGGCTGTCGCGCTGCTGGGGCTGTGGCGGCCTACTCGCGCGGTCGGCCTGCTGGTCCTGTCGGCACTGGTGCCCCTGCTGGGCATTGTGGCGCTGCTCACGGTGGTGGCGACGGATTTGCCCTTCGTGAATGTGCCGAGCAGGGCCATTGTCGCCGCGCCGCTCGTGCTGGTGGGGCTGGCGGCGGGGCTGACGCGCCTGCCGCGCCGGGCGGCTCTGCCCGCGCTGGCCCTGCTGCTGGCCGCCAGCGCGGCCTCCGTAACCAACCTCTTCACAGGCGAGAGCTACATCAATCCCATCTACGCAGTGCCTGCGCGCGAAATCGCTATGCGAATTGGGGCGCAGGCCGCGCCGGAGGCGGTGGTCATCGCCGACAGTGATACGCTTCTGTCGCGCTATCTGGTGGAGCCGCGCCCTCTGGCAACCGACGACCCCGCCGCGCTTGAGGCCATCCGGGCGGACACGGCGGAGGTGTGGCTGCTCACCTTTGGGCGCGACCGCACGCGTGTTCTCGACCCGGACGCGGAGGTGCGGCAGGCGCTGGAGGCGGCAGGCTGGAGGCAGGTGGAGCAGCACCTGTATGTGCTCCAAGACCCCTTCTATCGCCGCCTGAAGACGCGGCTCTTCGGCAGGGAAGCGTACGAGGCGAAGGCGACACTGGAGCGATGGCAGCAGGAAGAAAAGTAAAAAGGAAGAAGTAAAAGGTAAAAGTAAGTGTACGAGTACACAAGGTTAGCCTACAGCTTCAGCCAAGTCGTCAAGGAGGCAAAGCGTGGTAACGCCTCAAGGATGAACCTTGCTGGGTGGATCCCCTTAAGGTCGCTTCGCAGATTCACTGCGTTCAGGATGACAAGTAAGTAGCTAGACCCTACTTGATGTACGCTTGGGCTAAGACCAATGTATGTGAACCTCGTGAAACAGTACAGTAAGGAGTAACGGCAGGGGTGGCGAAGCGAGCCACATTGAGCCAAAATGAGTGTGTATTTATGTCAAGCAGAATGCAGGAGTGGTGGCACTCTCTAAACTGGCGCGGAGGATGGATGGAATGGCCCCACACAAGGAGGTGGCTGGCTTCCTGAGCTTCAAGAAAGGGGCGTGGAGTGGCGCATGAGTATGAAATCGTCTGTTCCTATATAATAAAAGACCTCAAGCGCCAAAATCCTGAGGAGTTGGGCCTTATGTTGATGAACAACCACTTACAGAGGGTAGACAAGATGAGCGAACCGTTAACCAGGGCAGAACTGGAGACCATGCGCGAGCGGGCGGAAAAGATGCGGCTGCACCCTGTCGCCAAACACTTTTCAAGCTCCGGGGATGTGCTGCACCTGCTTGATGCCTATGAGCAGTTGCTGGAAGTAACTGAGCGGCTGACAGGCGGCATTCCGCAACGCACCTGGGAGGGACGTATAACCATAGACCTGGCGAGCGGAACCGTGACCGGGCAGGCGATAGAGCAGGCGATAGAGGAGACGATGGAGGAGCCAGAAGGGGAAAATGGACTTGAACCCTGAGCGTGCCGGGTGGCGACAGGCTCAGGGTGATGGCTGACGAGGAAGAGGAAGGTGCGCGTCAGGCCCTCTATACCCAGCGCGGTATGAGAGGGCCAACCGCCACCGGCGAGGAGGCGGCAATCGGGGTGCCCGAATAAGAAGCTGCACACCTTTTAATCGCATTTGGCCCTATCTATTTGGCTTTTGCTTCCACTGCGCTACACTACCTGTCGCAAATCCACCTGGAAAGTGAACACGGCTCGGATGCAAACGAAGCTTGGTGCCCTCGCGGCTAAAGTCAGCGAGAGTGGCTGGTTGGCTGCTCTCCTGATTGTTCCGGTTCTTTTCAACATCTACACCGAGCGCGTCTTTGAGGAAGACAAGA